>NZ_UCNJ01000010.1 GCF_900473965.1 Synechococcus sp. UW179A
CGAGGACGTCAAACCATCCCCGCTGTGGCGCGCGTCCTACAGCGATCGTCATGAGTGAGAACGGGTGCGGATATCCGCAGGCTGTGGGATACCCGGCGACATTAACAATTTCAGCGAAGGTTGCGGGGGGAAATCCAGTCACCTGAAATCCCTTGTATCGGAACATTTCTTCGGGGTTTCTTCCGCTTTGTTCGCAGCCTTTGTGGCAGTGCCGCCAAACATCGCCATCCCTGCTGCTTCAGAGGTCACAATGGGCGCTGCTTCCGGGCTGTGATGGCCGCTGATCTGCTTGAACAACCTGTCGTCGGTTCACGGCGGCTGTCCAATGTCTTGGTCGCCGGCATGGTCACCATCGGTGGTGTTGGCTTTTTGTTCGCCTCACTCTCTAGTTATTTGGGGCGTGATCTGCTTCCGCTCGGTCACCCCGCAGGACTTGTATTCGTCCCTCAGGGTCTGGTGATGGGGCTGTACAGCATTGCTGCGGCCCTTCTGGCCACCTATCTCTGGACGGTGATCGCCATTGACGTGGGTGCCGGCATGAATCGGTTCGACAAAGCGTCAGGGGTCGTCACCATTTCTCGGAGGGGCTTTCGCAAGCCGATCAGTGTCGAAATTCCGATCAAAGACATCAAAGCTGTCAAGGTCGAGGTTCGTGACGGCTTCAACACCCGACGTCGTGTTTCTCTGCGAGTGCAGGGTCGACGTGACATGCCACTCACCAGAGTGGGTGAGCCTCTTCCTCTCGCTCAGCTTGAGCAGGACGGGGCTGAGCTTGCACGCTTTCTAAATGTGAATCTGGAAGGCCTCTAAACGACCATGATCCGTCAATCACTTCAATCACTCCTAACACTTGCCTTATGTCTGCCGCTGCTAGTGAGCTGCGCGTCCAGCACTACAGCTTCGATGCCGGTTGGTTGCGACCAGGCCAGCAGCCCTTGTCTTCAGGGCAAGGCCAGCGTTGAGCTCACCACCAGCAAGGGTTCGATCACTCTTGAACTCGATGGAGATGCCGCTCCTGTGACGGCTGGAAATTTCTTGGATCTGGTTCAAAGAGGTGCTTACAACGGCACCGTTTTTCATCGCGTGGTTCGGGACCCTGTTCCATTTGTGATTCAAGGCGGCGATCCCTCCTCCAGTGATCCAGCGACTCCGAAGTCGCAGTATGGAACAGGCAGCTTCGTGGATCCAACCACCGGCCAGGCCCGATTTGTGCCTCTTGAGCTTTCCTTCAACGGCGAAGATCAACCCCGTTACGGAAGGGTTGTCAGCAATCCCACTGAGCTTCTGCAGCTGAAGCTCAGCCATGAACGCGGCGCCCTGGCGATGGCTCGGTCCCAGGCCCCAGATTCAGCCAGCGCACAGTTTTACATCGCACTGAAGCCCCTCCCAGAGTTGGATGGTCGTTACGCCGTTTTTGGGCGTGTGACGGAAGGTCTTGATGTGGTGGATGCCATCCGCCAGGACGACACCCTCGTGAAGGCCAGGGTGTTGACGCCAGGCCTCTGAATGGCAAGAAATGCTCAGGCGGGTACGCGCCCGCCGCTGCTTGAAGCCTTGAGCATTTCGGTGTTCACCCCTGAAGCTCTTTCCAGTGCAACCTTGCCAGTTCGAGCGATTTCCTCAATGCCGTAGGGAGTCATTAGGCGTTCTAGCGCAACTAGTTTGCCTGGATCACCGACAACCTCCAGGGTCAGAGCATCGTCCGCCACATCGACCACCTTGGCTCTGAACACCTGAACCAATTCCAGGATTGCGCTGCGCTGCGCCGCCGGTGCGGAAACTTTCATCAACATCAACTCGCGTTCCACGGCAGGACGTTGGGAGAGGTCGAGAACCTGCAGCACATTGACAAGTTTGTCGAGCTGTTTGGTCATCTGTTGAACGGTCTGCTCGTCGCCCTCGACCACCATGGTCAGTCTTGAGCGACCAACAGCCTCAGCAGGACCGACCGCAAGGCTGTCGATGTTGAAGCCGCGGCGAGCGAACAGGCCGGCGATACGGCTGAGGGCGCCGGATTCGTCCTCCACCAGAACCGACAGAGTGTGCTTCATTCCTGGTGACCGATCCCTGTTGCGCTTGTGCCTCCCAAATTACGGTCCAGCCAGTGCAGCAATTCCAGGTGAAAGAGCTCGGGAGTTTCGTCGTGGGGGCAATGGCCGGCGTTTTCGATCACCTTGAGCTCCACCCATGGGTGCTGAGATTTGACCAATTCGCCGATCATTAACGGCACAAATCGATCCTGGCGCCCCCAAAGCAACAGCACAGGAGGAGTGTTGCGCAGGGTCTGCAGCCGTTGCAGCAGTACTGGTGCCGTGGCGTTTCTGGGGCGGAGAGCCATGCCTACGCTCATGGCGCGCAGGCTCCGAGCAGCTGTAACCCTGAGGGCAGGTTGGGCGATCAGTGCTTGCAGCTCCCGGTCGGATCTGATTGATCGCTGATAGGCACCTTGAAGACCAGCCCGTAGCAAAGGTGTACGCGCGATCAGTGGCACGATCAGTTCCAGGGGTAGCAGGCGGCAGATCGCCGTCACCGTGATGCGTCGTAACCGCTCCAGCCAGCGGGCCTGCTGTTTTGGCAGGGGACGTAGCAGGGTTGGGTCCGGCAGAGGCGCTGCAATGGCCGCTTTCACCAGTTCGGGTCGCAGCGCAGCGGTGGTTAGAACAGTGAGGCCGCCTAGTGAGTTGCCCACAAGCACCGCTGGTTGCTCCACCACCTCTTCGAGAAATGCCGCTAGTTGCCTCGACCAGAATTGGTTGTTGAGTGAGTAGCGCCGATTAAGGCCTGGCTGGTCAGAGCGCCCGAAGCCGATCAGGTCAAGACTGAACACCTGGTAGCCCGCTGCGGCAAGAGCTCCGGCGTTATGTCTCCAGTGGCTGCTGCTGGCGCCGAAGCCGTGAATCAGCACGATCGGTGTAGCTGAGGTCTCCCCCAGAACGCGCCAGTGACAATTGAGATTCATCCAGCGCCATGTGTTGGCTTCTCCCCAGTCGGCACCGCTGGAGGCAGGCTGGGAAGCGGTTGCGTGCACGCGCCTGGAAACACCGGTTTCTCACTATCGCGAAGGAGCTGTCTGCTTGCAGACAGGATCTGGGTTTTTTCGAAAGGATTCGCGACCTTCGAGGGACCTGTCAGTCCTGCTGGCGACCCACCAGGCTTCAGCCGCACAACGGCCACTGCGTTGGCTTGACCTCATGGCCGGTTGTGGCATTCGTGGTTTGCGTTGGGGACTCGAGGCCTATCCCGAAGCCAGACCCGATCTGGAGCTTTGGTTGAACGATGCCGATCCAGATCGCAGCTCTTTGCTGGCATCGAACCTTCAGCTTCTGCAGGGTATTCGGGGTGTGTCGTTGACGACCACACATAGGGCGGCAGAGCGTTTGCTGCGCCAGGCGTATCTCGATCAGACCTTCTTTGATCTGATCGATATGGATGCCTTCGGTTGTCCGAATGCCCTGCTTCAGTCGGCTTTGGCAGTGCTTCGCTTCGATGGTCTGCTGGTCCTCGCAAGCACCGATGGACGTTCGCCAACCGGCCATGATCGCCCTGCGGCGGTGCGTCATTTTGGGGCAGCGGCGCGAGCACATCCCGCCAGTTGGGAGCTGGCTTTGCGACTTCAGTTGGCCGTGCTGGCCAGAGAAGCCTGGCAATTGGGGCGGGGGCTTGAACCCGTTGCCAGTTTCAGTGAAGGCCGCACATTCCGGCTCGCGGTGCGGTTGCGCCAGCGCCTCGCCGCTGATGAGGAATCGCAGCTGGGCCTGCTGGCTCGGTGCGAGCGCTGTGGTGATCAAGCTGTGCAACCTCTCTTGAAGCTCTCGGGCTGGAGATCCTGTCGCTGCACAGATGGCCAGGGGAAGTGGGCGATTACAGGGCCGCTCTGGCTCGGTCCCCTGCAGATGCCTGCAGTTCTGGGTCAGTTGCTCAAGCTTGCCGACTCACACCCAGACACCCTTTCATCTGCTGGGCGACGTCTGCTGCAACGCCTGCAGAGCGACTGCGGATTGCCGGTCTGCTGCTGGTCCACCGCTGAGCTTGCCAGTCGGCTCTCTCTTGCCGGAACTCCTCCGCTGCAGGAGCTCATTCAGTCGCTCCAGAGCGCAGGACATCAGGCATGCCCTAGCGCCGTCATGACTGGCCAGTTGCGCACCGATGCGCCCATGGCTGAGTTATTACAACAATGCGTTCAACACGTGACTGGAGATCGTTAAATAGGGGCTGATTTAGAAGGCTGTTCGATGGCTTCGGAGATTTTCGGGATTGCAGCTGTGTTTTGGGTGCTGATTCCCGTGGGCCTGGCCGGTGGCGCCTTGCTGTTGAAGCTTCAAAAGGACTGATCCCCGCAATGCGAGGGAACGCCAACTAAGCTCCTCGCTGGACTTTGAAAGCCCTATGCAGGTTCTTGTGGTCGGTGGAACAGGAACCTTGGGCAGGCAGATTGCCCGCAGGGCTCTCGACCAAGGTCATGACGTTCGCTGCATGGTGAGAACGCCAAGAAAAGCGTCCTTTCTTCAGGAGTGGGGTTGTGAACTCACTCGCGGTGACCTGCTCAATCCAGCCAGCCTCGATTACGCCCTTGACGGAGTTGATGCGGTGATCGATGCGGCCACGAGCCGCCCCGACGATCCAAAGAGTGTTTATCAAACAGACTGGGACGGCAAGCTCAATCTCCTCAGAGCCTGTGAACGCTCCGGAGTGAACCGTTTCGTGTTCCTCTCGCTTCTTAAATCTGAACAGCACCGTGATGTGCCGTTGATGGACATCAAGTACTGCACTGAAAAGCTTCTCAAGGAATCAGAGCTTGATTACACCATCCTTCAAGGTGTGGCGTTCATGCAGGGCGTGATCAGTCAGTTCGCCATTCCTGTTCTGGAGAGCCAGACCGTTTGGGTGAGCGGCAGTCCCACATCCATTGCCTATATGAATACCCAAGACATGGCTCGCTTCGCCGTGGCTGCACTTGACCATGCGGAGACGGTGCGCAAAACATTTCCTGTTGTGGGGCCCAAGGCCTGGAATAGCGGGGAGGTTGTTCAGCTCTGCGAACGAGCTGCTGACAAGTCAGCGAGGGTGTTTCGAGTGCCCTCCTTCATCATGCGATTCACAGAGGGCATGTGTTCTTTCTTTGAACCTGCTGTGAACGTTGCGGAGCGTCTCGCTTTCGCTGAGGTGTCCGGCGGTGGTGTGTCCATGGATGCGCCAATGGAAGAGACCTATCAGAGCTTCGGGATTGATCCCGGTGAGATCACTCATCTGGAGGACTACGTCAAGGAGTACTACGACTCAATCCTCAAGCGTCTGCGGGAGATGGAAGCCGACCTCGACAAGGATGCCAAGAAGAAGCTGCCGTTCTGATCAAAACAAAGCCCATCGTGACTAGTTGATGCGTACTAGTCTTGTCGATATAGTTGATTTACTTTCCTTGTTCTGAGATGTCTGTCGCTCAAGTCAAAAATCTGCAGCGACGTCTCGAAAACCTTGCCCGTGAAGCCGAGACTGAGCTTGACCGCACTTGTGGTCACGATCTTTGGCGCAGTGTGGGATTCGACGCCTTCGACAGTCTCGACGACAGCGATCGCCGAGCTAGCGCCAATTACTACTACGGTCAGTGGTCAACTGTGCGCGAATTGCAGGAGGCTCTCGGCTGATGAGTGAAGGGTGTTGTGGACCGGCACTGGATCAAACCCAGGCCGTTGAAGAGCGTTACGGCGCAGCCGCATTGGAGCAGGAAGCCTGTCTCTGTACGCCTGTCGATTTTGATGCCTCCTTGTTGGAGGTCATTCCTGAGGAGGTCGTGGAGCGTGATTACGGTTGCGGCAACCCGACGCGCTGGGTTCGCTCTGGTGACACCGTGCTGGATCTTGGCAGTGGCAGCGGCAAAAATGCCTTCATCTGTGCCCAGGTTGTGGGGGCGGGTGGTGCAGTGATCGGGGTCGATCGCAATGCCGACATGTTGGAGCTTGCTCGTGTTGCGGCGCCTGTGGTGGCCGAGAGAGTCGGTTTCAGCAACGTTCAGTTTTTGGAGGGTTCGATCGAAGCCTTGGATGCGCTTACCCCGACGGGTGAGCTGCTGATTCCCTCAGCCAGCATCGATGTGGTGTTGAGCAACTGTGTGCTCAATCTGGTGAATCCTTCAGCGCGCGCGGCTCTGCTCGCCAACATCCGCAGAGTGCTTCGTCCCTCAGGCCGCGTCGCCATCAGCGACATCGTGTGTGATCGCCCTGTTCCACAGCATCTTCAGCAAGATCCAGATCTCTGGAGCGGCTGCATCAGCGGTGCATGGGAAGAGCAGGCTTTTCTTGCTGATTTTCGGGCACTTGGCTTTGAGGATGTGCGCTATGCCGACCGCTCGGCTCAGCCCTGGCGTGTTGTCGAAGGCATCGAATTCCGTGCTGTCACACTGACCGGCGTCTTGGCTGTTGGTTGAGCAGCGCCACCAGACGTTGATGCTCATCGGCAGCGAGCTCACGCCATTGACCTGATGCAAGGCCGCGGATGCTAAGAGGCAGACCTCCATCCATCAGATCAATGCTGTGGCGGATCAGCCTCAGCGTGGGGAGTCCTACTGCCGCTGTCATGCGACGCACCTGGCGGTTGCGCCCCTCCCTCAGGCTCAGTTCAAGCCATGCGGTGGGAATGCTCAGCCTGGTGCGGATTGGCGGGTTGCGTTGCGTGAGTGTCTGCTGATGTTCGGCAGCTAGACGTTGGGCCCGTGCAGGCTTTGTGAGCTGCTGCTTGACCATCACCCCATTGCAAAGTGCATCAAGCTGAGCTTGATCAGGACTGCCTTCAACTTGCACCCAGTAAGTGCGCCAATGGCCGAAGCGTGGGTTTGTCAGTCGTTGTTGCAGACGACCATTGGCGGTGAGCAGCAGCAATCCTTCGCTGTCGGCGTCTAGACGACCCGCTGGATAGACATCAGGGACAGTTATCCAGTCGGAAAGGCATCCCCATCGGCTGCCTGGTTCTGGTGTGAACTGGCTCAGGACTCCGTATGGCTTGTGAAGCAGAACCGTCAGGAGTGGTTTCCGAAGCAGATCAACAGCGCTTCCCCCCAGCTGGAAGCATCGTTGATGTGGTCATCATGCAGGTGCTTCATTTTTTCCGCCTGCATTCTCATCATGGTGGCCTGGGTGAACACGTGCCCCTTTTCCTTGGCCAGGTTCACCACATGCATGGGAGTCGCGGCCTGACGCACCTGTTCGCGGACCTGGGAATCAGACTGCGTCAGGTTTACGAAAGAGGCGAGAGCGGACTCGGACACGGCGATTTGGCGTTTCCAAAAGATTAGGTGGATTTCTGGCGGGCACGCCACAGGTTCACAGCACCGATGGAAATCATCAGCAGCCCCAGATCCATGGAGAGGGGAGGAAGAATCATCGTCTCGTTTCAGAATCAGTCGACCTTAGGGAGTGGTCATCCGCAGTGAGGCTGCTCAGGAAGCAGGCGGCCTCCTAAAATGCAGAAACGTTTTGCGGGTCAATGCCGGCGCATGATTGAAACCTCGGGTGTGATCGAGAAGGAACAGGGCAACGGGTTTTACCTGGTGACCCTGGAACAGCCCGCAGGTCATCAATGCCTCTGCCGCGCAGCGGGCAAACTCACCAAGTTCCGAATCAAGCTGCTGGCTGGAGACAAAGTGCTTGTGGAAATCAGCCCTTACGACCTGACTCGTGGCCGGATCACCTACAGGGAGCGCAACGCTGGAGCCCCCGGAGGTCGTCCCGGTGGTAACCGTCCTGGTGGCCCTCGTCGCCGTTAAGGCTCAGGCTTCGGTAAGCACCGAGCGGATTGAGTCCATGAACTCACTGCGTTGTTTTACCCCACGCCATTGCTGCTTCAGTTGCTTAGCGAAAAACAGCTGAACTGTGGGTGTGCCATTGACTCCAGCCTGCTGAGCAATCTCCTGATCGGTTTCGATATCGATCTCAATTCCCTGGGCTTCTCCGTGGAGTTCATCCAGCACTCGCTGGAGCTGGGGCTTGAGCACGTGGCAGGGGCCACAACTTGGGGAGGTGTAGACCACCAGCAATGGCCTGTTGCTGTCGTGATAAAGCTTTCTCAAGGCATAGCTGCCCTTCTGCCAGAGCGCGTTTGAGTTGTAAGTCGCTTCAGTTGTTTCAGCTGTGCTCTGCGGCGTCTCTGCCTTGACTGGCTCAGAGTGATCTCGGCTCACCAGTGTGGCCAGATGGTGATGACTGAGCCATCGTTCGGCAGCGAGGGCGGCCTGGCAGCCGCTGCCAGCGGCTGTGACTCCCTGACGCCATTCGCCATCAGCAACGTCGCCTGCTGCGAAAACACCCTCCATGGAGGTCTCGGGACGACCCGCTTGGGTGATCAAATAACCGATTGGATCGCAGTCGAGCTGGTCGCGAACAAGCTCTGTGTTGGGTGTATGTCCGATGGCATAAAACATGCCCCGAACAGCCAGCTCCTCATCGAGACCGCTGTCACGCCGATGCAAGTTGAGGCTGCTCAGCCAGTTGTCACCTCGAACGTCACTCACTTGAGTGTTCCAGTGCACGCTGATCTGAGGATTGGCCAGAACGCGATCACGCATGGCTGCACTGGCGCGCAAACGGTCTGAGCGCACCAGAAGATGCACATGGCTGCCGTATTTGGTGAGATAAACGGCTTCCTCGCAGGCTGAATCACCACCGCCAACCACGGCTAATTGTTCATTGCGAAATTGAGGAGTCGCGCCATCGCAAATGGCGCAGGCACTGATGCCCTTACTCCAGAACCGTTCTTCATTCGGCAGTCCAAGGCGGTTGGCACGGGCCCCTGTGGCGATGATCACCGATTGCGATTCAACAATCAGACCTTCAACTTCAATCCGGTAGGGACGCTGGCTGAGATCAATACGGTCGGCATCAGCTTCAAGCAGCCTTGTTCCCCAGCGCGTGGCCTGGGCTTTCATTAGATCCATCAGATCTGGACCGAGAACACCGTCTGGAAATCCGGGGAAGTTTTCAACATGGGTGGTGGTCATCAGCTGGCCACCGGGGATGCCACCTGTCTGAAACCCTGTGATCAGCAAGGGATTGAGATTAGCGCGGGCGGCATAAATGGCAGCGGTATATCCGGCTGGGCCGGACCCCACGATCACCAGATTTTCGACCGCCATGCTTATCCGGAGTGACTATGAGTTGACCTTAATCTCTGCAACGTCTTGCTAGCGGGAGCGCCAGGGCGGTCAATTAAAAAATCTGGGTGGAATTTGTTCCGCCCAGATGTACAAATTGGACAAAAAGACTCAAGGATTCATTGCAAATTTAAGGCTTTCCTTAGATTTCAATGGCTCCGTCGGCTGCTCCGTCAAGTTCGAGGTGATGGTGCTTGCCTTGTGTTCGCTGAACGCTTAAGACAGAGTCCTCAAGTAGTTCAGGGTGCTCCCCTAAGCAGGTGATCCATTCCCTGAATTCCTGCGTGAGTGCATAGCTGTCTTCGTAGCGCTCAGTGCTGTCCAGAACTGCAATCCGGGTTGTTGCCCAGCAGGTGGCAACGTTGACTCGACGTTCAATTGCTGCGTCCATGTCTGTCTCCCAGATGGCGACCAGGCTGATGGTTGGTGGGTCCAAATCAGGCCGGAATTCGCAGAATGTCGCATTTTTTCTTGGGAAAAAATGTTTTCAACGCTGCAAAAATCTGGGTAACTGCGGGGTGCGCATGCGAATTACAGCACCTGCGCCGTCCTCAATCGCTTCCATCGGTAGTGACGGCCCTCGCCAGTCGCCTGCCAAATCGCTGTCGCTGTCCTCTGCTCTTTGCGGCGCTGCAATTCTGTAGGGCTCAGACAGCGACCAGCTGCGGGCGTACTGCATCAGCAGTGGATCGGCCGGAGCAAAGACATAGGAGGGTTCGCGTGGCACCGCTTCCAGCGAGGCTCTTTCACTGCACATGCGCACGGCTCTCGTGATTCCCTGAACGAAACGACTGCGTGTCACAACCGTGGTCAGGTAAGCAACCACCCTGAGTCGTGAGGCATCGAATCCCTCCGCGCACATATCAATGCTCACCAGCCAGTCGGCCTCACCGCATTGAAAGCCATTCAGGCGTTCTGGAGCTCCAGGGTCTTGAGAATGCACCAGATCAACCTGATCGCCCTCCTCCTCCAGTAGCAGGGTGATGCTGCGAGCGTGCTCAATATCGCGGGCGATTACCAGCCCTCCGGCACGTGGATGACGTTTGCGCACGCTTTCGAGCTTGGTTCGGGCTCTCAGCAGCAGCAGCTGGGCAATGCTGCTGCTGTCGGAAAGACGAATAGCGCGGCGCAGATTTCGCGCTCTCCAGCTTTCCCTCTGCTCAGCTGATAATGGGGAAACCTCACGGTCAGGCAATCCTTCTTGGCCATGTTCCACCCATCCGTCTTGGAAACGAAATTCCAGAGGACGAACATCGCCAGCTTCGATCAGTTCTCTCGGTTCCACGGAAAGATCAGGATGGATCTGCTCCACGAGCTGGCCTGCTTCCTCCACCCGCACCCGTCTGGCGGCGCAGAACGCGAGGTTGTCGGCACGGAAGGGTGTTCCTGTTAAACCGAGTCGCAGGCGGGCATGGCTGCTGAGCTCAAGAAACGTTCGCCCCCAAACAGGCCCGTCGGGTTCATCGGGGTCTACTCCCAGGTGATGCGCTTCGTCGGCAATGGCCAGAAGCAGTTCCTGGTTCCAGCGGCCGAGTTCGGTTTTCAGCGCTTCCTGCTGACGCCCGGCACCCTGATAGCTGATCAGCCAACCGTCGGCAGCATCTGAGGCGCTCTTAGGTCCGTTCCAGAGATCAAGTCGCAGACCCAGCTGGGCTGCAGCACCCTGCCACTGGCTGAGAATCGAGGTGCGATGACAGAAAATCAGAGCGCGTTGGAGCCTGCCCTCCGACTGCATCACCTGAAAAGACAGCAAAGCGCCAAGAGTCTTGCCAGCGCCTGGACCGGCGTGAATCAGAACATCACGTGCAGCAGTCGTGCCTGGATCCAGCCGTCTGCGCAGCAGCTGAATGAGCTGCTGCTGCCATTGCCTAGGCCGAATCGCCCGGGATGAAAGCTCAGCACCAAGAGCAAAGGACGGTGAGTTGATGGCGACAGGGAAAGATAGGTCTTTCTAACCATTCCAATCGGTTGCGCCACCCTTAACTTCCGACCATCAGCCCCTGGGGTTCGGCCCCCTGCCGCCATGGCCAGAAGCCTTCTCCGTTATTCGTCCAGTCCTGATTCGCGCCGTTGTCTGGAGCGTTGCTGGACCTTGGAGTGCGACCTTGACCCGCTGATTCTTCGGGTGCGCCTGCTCCATGGTCAGGGCCTTCGCCCGCAGGCGCTGGCGGTGGAGGAGGAGCTTCAGCCGATGTTTTGAAGCTCCATGCCTGATCTTTGAACTAATGCTTCAGAGCGATTCGGTGTGATTGCAGAGCAACCGCTCCACTTCCATCAAACCCTCTGAAGCGGCCTTCTGAGCACGATCAACTTGGCCGCCTGCTGGTTCCATCATTTTGGATGTGAGGCGATCCATCAGTTCAGGTCTGTTCTTTTCAAGAAGGGCCATAATCTCCTCGTCGATCAAGTGCCGCACGGCTTCTGCTCGCAGGTGATCGTCTGAAGCTTCATCGAACGTCCCCTGGACGAGCTCCTGGATGAACAGGCGATGCACCTCACTACTTCGCAGAAAGCTTTCAGTGGCGTTGATGATTCCATCCACCAGGGTGCGATCAGGTTCGGAATCCAGTTCTCTGAGCTTGAACTCCCAGTCGAGATGACGTCGCTGCCAGCCCGCTGCATGCAGGCTTGGCATCACGGTCTGGGAGAACGTGTCCACCGACATTTCATAAATGCGCTCCGCCAGGCGTTCGCACCATTCACGGCCGTGTTCAGCCAGGAGGTGTTCCATGGTGATGCGGTCCACGGCATGACCGCCGTGGTGGCTGTGGCAGACGCCATCAGGGCATTCGATTGCGGTGAGTCCCATGCTGTTGCAGACAGGACCCTTTCCCTAGCTACAGGCTTGAAGCTCAAACCGCTTCTTCAGAAAAGATGCAGGCCTCCTCAACCCGTGACCTCGTAATCTCGAGTGGGTCGGCGATATCACGATCTTGCCCATACTGTTGATTCCGGTGGAGACCGCAGCGGGCGAAACCCGCGTTGCGGCCTCTCCGGAAACCGTTAAGAAATTCTCTGCACTCGGCTGCAGGGTCGTCCTCGAGAAAGGTGCTGGACAAACTTCTGGCTATCTGGATCAGGCTTATGCCGAGGCTGGAGCTGAACTTGTGCCCTGCGGGGACAGCACGGCCTGGTCTCAAGCTGATCTGTTGCTCTGTGTCCAGGCACCAGCTGCCAATGCGTTGAGTCAGCTCCGTCGTGGAGCTCTAGTGGTAGGTCTTCTCGCTCCTTACGCGAACACTGTGCTGGCTGCGGCTCTGCGTCAAGCTGGTCTTTCGGCCATGGCTCTTGAACTGCTTCCTCGCATCAGCCGTGCGCAGTCCGCTGATGCGTTGTCGTCGCAAGCCAACATTGCCGGGTACAAGTCGGTGCTCCTGGCTTCGGCGGCGCTGGACCGTTATTTTCCGATGCTGATGACGGCTGCCGGCACCGTGCAGCCAGCTCGTGTTGTGATTCTTGGTGCCGGAGTGGCAGGCCTGCAGGCGGTTGCCACGGCACGGCGGCTAGGCGCTGTTGTTTATGTGAGCGACATTCGCCCTGCTGTGAAGGAACAGGTGGAATCGCTTGGAGCCCGTTTCATCGATCCTCCTGAGATGGAGGACAAGCCTGCTGAGGCCGGTGGCTATGCCAAGCAGGCCTCCGACGCTTTTCTGGCAGCGCAACGGCAGCAGCTCTCCGACCAGCTGGCAGAGGCGGATGTGGCCATCTGCACAGCTCAGGTTCCAGGTCGTCGTGCTCCAAGGCTGATTAGTGAGGACATGCTGGATCGCATGCGTCCGGGAGCCGTCGTTGTGGATCTGGCGGTTGCTCAGGGAGGCAACTGTGCCGACACCGTTCCCGCTGAGACCATTGATCGCAATGGCGTGAAGCTGATCGGTGCCAACGATCTGCCCTGCACGGTTCCCAATCACGCCAGTGCGATGTACGCCCGCAATTTGTTGGCTTTGCTTCAACCGACCCTGAAGGATGGTCAGCTCACTCTCGACAGCGAAGACGAGCTGATCGCCGGATGCCTGATCAGTCAGGACGGCACCATCCGCCGTGGAGACGTTCTTACCCCAGGAGCCAACTGATGCATTCCCTTCTTCTCATGGGTGCGGCCACTGCCTCCCAAACCCCACCTTTGGTGAATGCCCTCTGGGTCCTGCTGCTCGGAAGCCTCCTCGGCTTCGAATTGATCGGCAAGGTCCCCCCAACGCTGCACACGCCTTTGATGAGCGGTGCCAATGCCATCTCCGGCATCACGATGCTGGCCGCACTCACCGCAATCATCAAAGCCGATGGAAGCACCCCTCTCCTCGTTCTCGGCTCGGTCTCCCTTGGTTTTGCTCTTTTCAACGTGATCGGTGGCTTCCTGGTCACCGACCGCATGCTCGCCATGTTCAGCCGCAAGCCCGCCCGCAAGGAGAACAGCTGATGGAGTTCCTGAACTACGCCATCGACCTCGTCGCCGTTTTGCTGCTGGCACTGGGCATTAAAGGACTTTCCAAGGTGCGTTCTGCGCGGAGTGCCAATCAGCTCGCCGCAGTGGCCATGGCACTCGCTGTGATTGGACTGCTGATCAGTTATCTGGGCACCCCAAGCTTCGATGGACAGGCATGGGCTTGGATCATCGTTGGCTCACTTGTCGGTGGAGTGCTGGGAGCGATCACAGCCCAACGGGTTCCCATGACCTCCATGCCCGAAACCGTGGCGCTGTTTAACGGCTGCGGCGGCATGTCATCGCTGTTGGTGGCCCTGGCGGCAGCACTCTTCCCAGGAACACTCGATGACGGCACTCTCGTGGCGGTTGTGTCGATTGTGATTTCCGTCTTTGTTGGCTCCATCACCTTCACAGGCTCGATCGTGGCAATGGCCAAATTGCAGGGCTGGCTTTCAACGCCGCCGTGGATGCAAAGCAAGATCCGCCATCTGGTGAACATTGCCCTGGCCGTTGTTTGTCTTGTGGCGGCGATCAAGCTGATCGCTTCCGATGGCAGTAGTCAGGCCGGGCTGTGGTTGCTGGTGATCTCCTCTGGCCTGCTCGGCATCGGCGTCACCCTGCCGATCGGCGGCGCAGACATGCCTGTGGTGATCTCTCTGCTGAACAGTTATTCCGGTGTGGCCGCGGCTGCAGCCGGTTTTGTGGTGGGCAGCCAGCTTCTGATCGTGGCGGGTGCCATGGTCGGGGCCGCTGGTCTGATCCTCACCCAGGTGATGTGCAACGGCATGAATCGCTCACTGGTCTCGGTGCTGTTTGGTGGAGCGCTGGGGGCTGGCTCCTCTTCCGGGGGTGGCGGTGGTGAATACACCAACATCACCAGCTGTAGCGTTGAGGAGTGTGCACTCACCCTTGAAGCGGCTGAGCGGGTGGTGATTGTGCCCGGCTATGGCCTTGCAGTTGCCCAGGCCCAGCACACGCTCAGGGAGGTCACCCGTTCCCTGGAAGCTGCTGGTATTCAGGTTGATTACGCCATTCATCCCGTGGCTGGGCGCATGCCCGGTCATATGAATGTGCTGCTTGCGGAAGCCGATGTGCCCTATGAGCAGCTGAAGGAAATGGACATCATTAATCCTGATTTTCCGGCCACGGATGTGGTTCTGGTGTTGGGTGCAAATGATGTCGTCAATCCCCAGGCCAAGAACGACCCTGAATCTCCCCTCTATGGGATGCCAGTGCTTGATGTTCAGCAAGCCCGCACGGTCTTTGTCGTGAAACGAGGTATGAGTGCTGGATATTCCGGGATCAAGAACGATCTCTTTGAGCTTGCCAACACGTCCATGGTGTTCGGTGATGCCAAGAAAGTTCTGGGTGATTTGCTCGGTGAGCTGAAGGAGCTTGGTGTTGGTAAGAAGTGATCAGATCGTTTGAACGGTCTTTGATGGGTTCCCATTTCAGCCTTCAGCCCAACCCCCAGTTGCTCGAGCAACTGGGGGTTGGGACTTATCAACAGCGCTGGCCTTGGTTCGGCGGTGACCTGCAAACTTTGCGCGACACGATTCGACCGGTTGCCTTACCCGAGGACCAGGCAGAGCCGATTCGGATTGCTGTGCCTGCCCTTGCCAGTGGCGCTGCAGCCGCCGGCGAGTTGCTGGCCTTTCTGGATCGTCCCCTGCCTACGCCTGGGGGTGATCCCGTGCCTCCACAAGCGCTTGTTCTGGCCCTTCACGGTCTCGGTGGTTCCAGCCGTCGGGAGGGCCTTCGCCGGCTGGTTCTCAGCCTGCAGAGGCATGGGTTTGCTGTGCTGAGGCTCAATCTGCGGGGAGCCGACCCCGGAAGAGATTTGGCTGGTGGCACCTATGCCGCTGCTTGCAATAGTGATTTGCTGCCAGTGATCGCTCGTGCCCGTGAGCTTTGCCGGCAGCTGGCCCCATCCAGTTCCGTTTTGCCCCTCTTCGGTGCTGGGGTCTCTCTCGGTGGCACGATGCTCCTGAACGGTTGCCTGGCCAGCGCTAAGGAGAGGGCTAAAGCCGGACTTCCCTCCGATCAGTTGGTGTTTGATGGATTGTTCTGCGCCAGCAGTCCCCTGGATCTAGCTGCCTGCAGCGCCTCAATCGAACGACCGCGCAATCGTGTCTATCAGCGATGGTTGCTGCAACGTCTGGTGAAACAAACGCTGGCAGATCCCTTCGGCGTGAGCCCGCAGGAGGATCGATCACTGACCCACAGTCCTCCTCGGTCGATCCGTTCCTTTGATGCAGCAGTCACGGCTCCCCGATGGGGGTTCGATTCCGTCGAGGCCTATTACTCAAAGGCATCTCCCTTGCCGTTTCTGCTCGATGATCGGCGCTTATTGCCTCCCACCCTTCTGCTCCAGGCTCTCGATGACCCTTGGGTGCCAGCAGATGGAGCCGAGCGTTTGCTCTCCGTCCTGGCGGTGCAGCCGGCTGCTCAGCGTGACCCTGTTTCTGTCCTTCTCACCGAGAGAGGCGGACATAACGGTTTCCACGCTCCTGGCGACAGCCTGGAGAGCGGTTGCTGGTCCGATCGTGTGGCCTCAGCCTGGCTGACCCAACTCAGCGCTGCTAACGCTCGCTGAATGGGCTGCGTCGGATCACCCAGTCCTCACAGGGACGCCCTCCGATCACGTGCTCTTCGAGAATGCGTCTGATCCGTTCCGGCGTGACGCCTCCATACCAGATTCCATCCGGCCAAATCAGCAGCACTGGACCCTGCTGATCGCAGGCTCTCAGGCAGTCAGCCTTGCTGCGTAGTACAACACCACCCGGTCGGTCCGGTCGCTCCAGTGCCAGCTCTCGCACGCCTTGCTTGAGGGCCTCCCAGCTGGCTGCGCCGACGGCAGGATCACAGCATTTTGCTTTGGTGGCTGTTGCACAGAGCAGCAGATGGTGACTGATCACGCCGCCATGGCGGTGAGCGGTAGTCGGCGTGTGCCCCGATCAACCTGTTCGCGTACGGCGATACGGGCCCATTGATCCACAGCCAGCACATCATCGAGTTGGGGCTGGTCGATGCGGTCGGATTGGTGGCGATCGCAGGTGGTTTCGATCAGGTCGGGAATGTCGAGGAAATGAATCCGCTCTTCTAGGAACTGCGCTACTGCTTCTTCATTCGCAGCATTGAGCACTGCAGGCATGGTGCCGCCGGCCCTGCCGGCGGCATAGGCCAGTTGCATGCAGGGATATTTTGCGGGATCAGGTTCGTTAAAGGTGAGTTGCCCAACCTCGGTGAGATTGAGTCGACGCCAGGGGGTCACCAGGCGTGAAGGCCAACTCATGCAGTAGAGGATTGGCAGCTTCATGTCGGGCCATCCCAGCTGCGCCAGAACCGACGAGTCAGCCAGCTCGATCATCGAGTGAATGATGCTCTGGGGGTGAATGACGATTTCGATATGGTCGTAGTCGAGGCCGAACAGATAGTGGGCCTCGATCACCTCAAGCCCTTTGTTCATGAGCGAAGCTGAGTCAACGGTGATCTTTCGTCCCATGCTCCAGTTGGGATGGGAGGTGGCATCGGCCACTGAGGCTTTCTCCAGATCGGCGGCGGCCCAATCCCGGAATGCACCACCCGAGGCCGTGAGCTGGATCCGGCGTAGGCCGGGAGTGGGAACACCCGTGGAAAGACGAGCATTGTCGGCCCAGGGAGTGCCCTGCAGGCATTGGAAGATGGCGGAGTGCTCCGAATCAGCTGGCAGGAGGCGGCTGCCGCTTTTCTTGAGTTCCGGTAGCACAACGGGCCCTGCCGCGATCAGGGTTTCCTTGTTGGCCAGTGCCAGGTCCTTGCCGGCCTGGATGGCCGCCAGGGTTGGCAGCAGGCCTGCACAGCCAACGATGCCTGTCACCACCAAATCTGCTGTGTCCCACGAGGCCGCCACGTTCAGTCCACCTGGACCTCCCACCAGTTCCGGTTGCCGTTGAGGCTGTTGATCTGCAGGGAGCGAAGCCAGCCGCTCCTCCAGTTCCTTGAGAAGAGATTCATCAGCGAGGGCTACCACTTCGGGGCTGTGGCGCTGGATCTGCTCCACGAGCAGGGGCAGGTTTCGACCGGCTGTTAGGGCGACCACCCGGAATTGGTCCGGGAACTCTTGAACGATTTCGAGAGTTTGAGTACCAATTGAGCCGGTGGAGCCCAGCACGCTGATGGCTTTCACGCGGATCCTGGCGGTTGTAGCCATCCTCCCACTTCAATTCCAGGCCCTGGCAAACTTCGGCCAACGCACTGTGTTCACGGTCATGGCGGCAGCGCAGAAGGAACACTGGGGATCGGGGCTGGGATTTGTCCTGGCGGCAGCGGGTAGTGCAGTGGGCCTGGGCAATCTTTGGGGATTCGCCTATAGGGCCTCCCAGGGAGGAGGAGGCAGTTTTGTTCTCCTCTACGTGCTGATTGTTGCGGTCATCTGCCTACCGGTGCTTGTGGCTGAGATGGTGCTTGGTCGCAATACCGGTCGTAGCCCCCTGCTGGCTCCGGCACAGGCGGCTGGCCGCGACTGGCAACCGATGGGTTGGCTATTCGTGGTCGCTTCCTGCGGAATCCTGGCCTTCTATGCCGTGCTGATGGGCTGGACCGCTCAGACCCTGATTCATGCCCTCAATGTGGGGCTTCCCCAAAACATGGATGATGCCCGACTGTTTTTTAACAGCATCAGTGGCGGCAACAGTGCATTGGCTGGACAGGCCATCAGCCTTCTGCTGACAGCTCTTGTGGTGTCGGCAGGAGTGCAGGCCGGCATCGAACGATTGTCGCGCTGGGCGTTACCGCTTCTCTTCCTGTTGTTGGTGGCCCTCGCGATCTGGGCCAGCACGCTGCCTGGAGCCATGGAGGGTTACAAGACCTTCCTGCTGCGCTGGGACGGCAAGGAATTGATGAACATCACCACTATCCGCAACGCCTTCAGCCAGGCCTTCTTCTCGATTGGCACCGGAATCGGTTCGATCATGGCGTATTCGGCTTATCTGAACCGCAAGGCTCCCGTTCCTCAGGAAGCTGTCTCAGTGGTGGGACTAGACACCGCGGTGGGTCTCCTGGCGGGCATGCTCACGTTTCCAGTGGTGATCAGCTTTGGACTCCGGGATGCCGTGAGTGAGTCCACAATCGGCACAATCTTTCTCGCTCTGCCAACAGGCCTGGCATCGATCGGTGCGACGGGACGCATCGTGGCTGTGGCCTTTTTCTTTCTGGCCTACCTCGCTGCGATTACATCGTCGGTGTCGCTGCTGGAGGTCCCGGTGGCGTCGCTGATGGATCGCTGCAACTTGAGCCGCAGCCAGGCGACCTGGATCAGCTCTGCTGTGATCTTTGTGCTGGGTCTTCCTGCTGCCACGAATTTGCAGGTACTAGGGGTGATGGATGCCCTATTCGGTGGTGTGCTGCTGATTGCCGGTGGCCTGCTAATTGCTGTGCTGATGGGATGGGTTGTGCCTCAGACCTTCCTCGAGGACCTCAAGGACAGCGCAGTCACCCAATCCTCCACCAGTGGTCTAATCCTGTTTTTTCTGCGTTGGGTCTCACCCATTGTGATCGCTGTCGGCCTGTTGATCAGCGTGGTGGATCTGATCCGCAACTGGACTGGTCAGGGCTGAGCATCAGCCTTGGTTAAGTAAATCCTGGTCAGAACAGTTGATTGATATGGGCGGAGGCTATGCGCACCTCTCGCAGGAAACAGATCGAAGCCAACATCACCAACAGCATCGCCGAGATGAACAGGGGAACCACCACGAGTGTGAGGTTGATGCGGCTGATCACGCTGAAGAACATCACAGCGACCACGGCTGAGATCAGCAGGGTTGCAGCAGTTAGCAGTTCGATGGCGCGGATCGTGAGCTGCATGCGCCTGCGGTAAGTCCACTGCTCCCGTTCATCGATCGTCTCGCCCGCATCGAGGGCTGTTTTGGTTTTGCGTGCGTTATCGACAATCCTCGCGAGGCGACCGGAGATCACGTTCATCAACGCACCAATGCCTGCCAGCAGAAACACCGGAGCGACTGATAGCTGAATCGCTTTGGACAGGCTCTCGGGTTCCATGGGCATCACACCTGTCCTGGCGAACCCTAGGGCTCATGCCACAGAAATCCGGTAGACAGGTGCCTGAATGCACTCCATCACGATGCTCTGGCTCAAGCGCTGGAATTTCATCGAAAGGGCCAGGCTTGAACGGGAGCTCTGGGATGCTTTTGAGGCCAAGCAGGACCCTGAAGCGAAGCTTGAACAACTCCAGAACTGGGTCGATGCTGCCGACCCAGCAGAACCCACACTGGCCGAACAGCGCTTCAGGCTGGAGGTGTGGACCACCACTCTGGCTCGGATCCGCAAGATCGAAGCGATGATGGCCTCGAAAAAGCGTTAATCAACAGCGACGCCACTCGGTGATGCCTCCAGGCTTGTCGATCAGTTCAATCCCCTGAGCAGAGAGTTCTGCTCGAATTCGGTCTGCTTCAGCAAAATCCTTGGCCTGTTTAGCGGCCTTGCGGGCAGAGATCGCGGCGTCGATGGCGGTGCTGTCTTCAGTTGTTGTGTTGGAGTCTTCCTTGGTGTTAGGAGGCTCATGACGCAGTCCCAGCACTGCAGCGAGCTCACTTAGCAACAACCAGCGTTGATGCGGGGCATTGAGCGCATCCAGGTCTTCAACTTGTTCACCACGCTCCAGTCGGTTGGCCAGCGACTTCAGTGGTTTGGCCAGTTCAAACAGCACTGCAAGTCCTCCAGAACTGTTCAGGTCCTGATCCATGGCTTCGGTAAAGCGGTCACGAGCAGCCAGTAAGACCTCATCCACAGCCAAGTTCTGTGCATGCATGGCACCGGAAGGCAGAGCTTCTGATCTGGGCCAGCGCAACTGATCCGAATATTGACTGCCAAGGCCAAGAGCAGCATTGAGCCCTTTCCATCCTGTGCTTGCCGCCTCCAGGGCATCTTTTGTGAAGTCGAGTGGCTTGCGGTAGTGCGCCTGAAGCACAAAGAGCCTCAGGGTCATGGCTGAAACGCCACTGTCGAGTAGCGCACGGATGGTTGTGAAGTTGCCCAGCGACTTCGACATTTTTGTGCCGCCGACATTCACCATGCCGTTATGCATCCAAACGCGCGCTAGCTGAGCCTCATTGGCTGTTTCTGACTGCGCAATTTCATTTTCGTGGTGCGGAAAGACAAGATCTCCGCCTCCGAGGTGGATATCAATTGTGGTGCCGAATTCTTCGCGAACCATGGCGGAACATTCGATGTGCCAGCCGGGTCGTCCTCGTCCCCAGGGTGATTCCCAGCCAGGTTCTCCGTCTTTGGTTTTTTTCCAAAGCGCGAAATCAAAGGGATGTCGCTTGCGTTCTTCTTCTCCTTCCTTGGTGCGGCCACTGGCTCCTTGTTGCTGCTCATTCGGGTCTCGCCCACTCAGCTGGCCATAATTCTTTGCTTTGGAAATGTCGAAATAAACATCACCATCAGAACTGTAGGCTGCTCCCTTCGTTTCAAGTTCGCCAATCAGCATTTGAATTCCTGGGATGCAGCATGTTGCGCGTGGCATTTTGTCGGCGGGCAGAATGTGTAGGCGAGCCATATCGATTTCAAAGGCTTTGATATTCTTTTCACTAACTTCCTCCATTGTTGATCCTTCCGAGTTGGCCTTGTTTAATATTTTGTCGTCAATATCTGTGTAGTTCTGTACGAAGGTAACGTCGTAATCACGCCAGATGAGATAACGCCGTAAGACGTCCCAGTTGATGTAACTGCGCGCATGCCCAAGGTGGCAGAGGTCGTAAACCGTGACCCCGCAGCAGTAGATCGTTGCCTTGCCGGCCTCCAGCGGTTCGAAGTCTTCGATGCGATTGCTGAGGCTGTTTGTGAGGCGGAGTGGCAAAGGTCTGATCAGGCTCTCCAAGGAGGTTACGGCCCGCCCACTCCTGGACCACCCTTGAATTGCCTTGTTTCTGATCTGTTGTTACTGATCTGTTGTTTTCACTGCCCCTGGTTGGTTCCAGTGGAAGTTGATGACCTGCTGGTTGCCCTGCTCTGTTGCTTGCGGCGTGAACGGTCTCATCAATTCTTGCTGGAGATTGTTGTTGCTTTTAATCCCTAGGTTGGTTTGAAACCGTTCCACGATTTTCGATGCACTATTTTCAGCAGCTTTTCAAGAACTGAACGTTTCGGCTCATTCTCTGCAAGGTCGCTAATTTGCACCAGATATTCATGCTGGCTCCCATTTCCTCGTTGTCTTGAGCAGACCACTGTTACGTCGTCGTACCCAATGGGGAAGTCATTATTGAGTGGAACTTTGAGGATCCATTCGGCAACAAACAGAAGGAAGTCGCAGACGACTGGATTGATGTATTCCTCTTCTTCAGCCAGATCTCCACAGGCAACCATCTGTTCTTTGCTTTGAGGCGTATAAGTGACGAATGAAAAAAAAGAAGGTGCACCAGTTGGCTGAAGGTGCAGTCCGTAAAAAGCTCTTCGGGTCATGGCGTTCTGCTGGCTCGTGAGTTCAGCTCATCGCTTGCTCGATGCTGAGTCCTGGCTTGCGAATCGGGACAGGTTTCAGTGCAAGGTGCTTTCTGCTTCCCTCCGGCCTGACGCGTGTTCGTGAATGACTTCAATTGTTTGTTCATTGCTCGCTCTCAAAAAGGGCTTGCGGGGCCGTCGTTGTTTTTGTTTTTCTGGAGCTATGTCGAGCGTAAAAAAAGTTTCAATTCAGTCCTTGTGCCAATCGCTTGATTGTCTCTAGAATGGCGTTGTTGGACCCTGGGCTCAGGTGGATGATGCATCCAGACTGGATGGGCGTAATTGCTCTATCGACAATCATTATTTCAGTCACTGTAATTGGATATCGCGAGGGTCATTCGATACTCAAGCGCCGCGCTTAAGCGTCGCCGGCCTCTTGAAGGTGATCAGCTCACGGTCATTTCGCCTCCATCCAGGTCTGCCAAGATTTGGTCAAATTTTTTGCAGCGGCTAGTGCTGGGGTCAAATCGTATGCGGTTTGATGTGAGGTCAATCCTTGGGGCGTCGGCGTAAGTGTCCTGTTCAACTGAATGGCGGTGACGCTTGGTACGAACGTCTTTGGGTGGCTGAGAAGGATCGAAAGACAGCAGGTAAAGGCACCCCGATTCGCTCCCTGAAGGCCACCAGCCATTCCGACGCACTCAAGCGCTATGGAGCTGTCCATGCAGAGCTGGAACAACAGTTAAAGAATCTGCTCAAACCAAAAGCTCTTGCTGGCCCGGGAGAGGTCGTAGAGGCGAACAGAGGCGACGAGACGCTTAGTCCTGATGAGTTGCTGGAGATCGTTGCCTATGACCTCCTACCAAGCCGCTGAAGCGTTCCTGAGGATCGAGAAACCCTCTTCTGGTACAGATCTACAAAGCTCTCAGTACCGGCTCTCTGTCCGGAGATTTCTAGATAGCTTCTTGCTTGTAATAAGGACTGTCCTTGAATGTATTGAAGTACTCCTCACAAAACCCATTCGTCATGTCGTATGCCTTCTTCGTTTTTTTCTCGACGTCAAAGGGCTTGTCAGTGTCAAATATATAGTCAAACTTCATGTCTCCAGTCTTGCAATTCACTACTCCAATTGACCATTGTTGAACATTGTCAATAAAAAGATTATTCTTGCTTGGCATGAGAAATGCGTAAAAGATATCTCCACTAGTTGCATCAAACGTTTTCCAGGTCACCATGGCTCCACTTTTTAATTGGCCATTACCACTCTTCCAGCTGGAATCGCCAATCATTTCATCAGCTTTGGACAAAGTCGGTGTTGCTGAGAGAAGTAGAGCACCAAGGACTAAAAGAGATTTCATAGTCAGATTTCAGATGCTTGAACGGTAGGGAGAACGAACAATTTCGTCCACTAGTAACGTCTCGCATCAGCCTCCTTTAGAACCAAACCCTTTGATAGATTAATCTTGTCCAAGATGAGTTCTAGCGAAGCCGTAATGATCGACTCTGAAGATGTAAAATCTGGTGATTTAGGTTCTAGCCAGGCTTGTCTGAACATTGCAATTAAACCAACGCTACTGGCTACGGCTCTGATTTCTCTAATTACAGCTCCAGGGCTTGCTGTTGATGTGAGGTTCTCTGATTCAGACGATGGGAAGGGGAGGTGTTGGCAAGGGTGGTGCCATGTTGAATGCAACATGAACTGCAATTGGATCAGAATCAATACGATGGAGGGCGATATTATTCAATACAGCAGTACATCGTTGCACCCAGAATCACGAGAAATCAGATGGGCTCCGATCTATGAATACGAGGTTGACTGCAAGAATAAGATTCATCGCTCACTGAATCAAGAGGAATGGAAAAAGCCAGTCAAGACATCAGGTGTGGAATCTCAGCTAAATTTTTTGTGTAGTGAGAGCTATAAGTATGACGTTATCAATATTCAAAACAATTGAAGCTGAGCTCCGGAAACCTATGCCGCCCTTCATTTTCTGATGGTAAAGGGAGAATCTGGAAAATGAAAGAAATGATGGTTGTGGAATGAGAGAGAGGTAGATATGTCTTAAATACGTCCTTTAAAACTACTTGTATCGACATTCACTTGCTCCAGAAGCCTCTGTGGGCAATCGTGTGAGGCTAAATGTGGGGTATTGATATGACTTAAAGCAAGACTCAAGTCAGTGACTGCAATTGATTTGAGCGAATCTCACTTTGCGTCCATCCAGTTGGTGCCGAGTCCGGTTTCGGCGACTAATGGCACAGTCAGGCTGACAGCGTTTTCCATGGTGTTGACGACAAGTTTTTGAATCGGCTCCAGAGCATCTGGATCCACTTCAAGCACCAGTTCATCGTGCACTTGCAGAAGCAGACGTGCCGGTAGTGCCTGCTGCTCGATGGCTTCCTGGAGCTGAATCATGGCAAGTTTGATGATGTCGGCGCTGGATCCCTGAATTGGTGCGTTAGCGGCGGCTCGCAACTGCTGAGCCTCCATTCCGCCTCGACGAGCGACATCTAAATCGATCTCCATGGGTTCCTTGCCAAGCAGCCTCCCTAGACCGTTGCGATCAAAGTGGAAGGGACGACGTCGACCCATGATCGTTTCCACGTAACCGCGACTGAGGGCTAGCCGTTCCTGCAGTTCCAAAAAGGCAAAAACTTTGGGATAGCGCTCTCGGTAACGCAGCAGAAAATCCTTGGCTTCTGCTTGGTTAACTCCGGTTTCCCGCGCGAAGCGCTGGGCACCCATTCCGTAGATCACACCGAAATTGATTGTCTTGCCCAGACGCCGTTCATCGCTGTCAACCTCCTTTTTGTCGAGCAACAGTCGTGCTGTCAATGCATGCACGTCATCTCCATCCCGGTAGGCCTGTTGCAGCACGTTCTCACCGGAGAGGTGGGTGAGGATGCGTAACTCAATTTGGGAATAATCCGCGCTAAGCAGCGTCCAGTTCTCCTGCGGCAGGAAGGCCTTGCGGATGCGGCGGCTGTAGTCCGTGCGGACGGGAATGTTCTGGAGGTTGGGATTACTGCTGCTCAGTCGACCGGTGGCCGTCACTGCTTGATTGAAATCGGTGTGAACTCTGCCTGTTTCCAGTTCCACCAATTGCGGCAGGGCATCCACATAGGTGCTCTTGAGCTTGCTCAGCACGCGGTGCTCGAGAACCAGCGGCACCACAGGGTGATCAGCTTCGAGTTTTTCCAGCACAGTGGCATCCGTGCTGTAGCCGGTTTTGGTTCTGCGGGATTTCTTGCGGTCGAGGCCGAGGGTGTTGAACAGCAATTCGCCCAGTTGCTTGGGCGAGGCGAGGTTGAAGTCGGTTCCTGCAGCCTCTTTGGCTTGCTTTTCCAGGCGCTGCAGGATGTCACCCATCTCTGTTGACAGTGCGCTGAGGTAAGGCAGGTCAATGCGAATGCCGGTGGCTTCCATCAAAGCCAGAACCGGTTCCAGCGGCAGTTCCACATTGTCCAGCAGGCTGGGGAGCTTTTCTCCCGTTGCTTGCAGCTGCTGGCGCAGATCGATGGCCAGTCGGCGCGTCAGATGAACGTCCATGCCGCAATACAACGCGGCCTGGGCAAGCCCCACTTCTGCGAAGCAGCTCACCTTGCCGTCCTTGGGCTTGCCCACCAGATCACTAAACAGGGTGGGAGTGATTCCATACATCCGTGTTGCCATGGCATCCAGGCCGTGCTTGGCCGCTGCATCTCTGAGGTAATCGGCCAGCAGGGTGTCCATCGCAACTCCCGACAACGGCAAGCCATGGCGCAGCAGGATGAGGCGGTCATATTTCGCGTTCTGCAAGGCCTTGGGGTGCTCCGGGCTTGCCAACCAGGGAGCCATCTGTTCCAACACCGTCTCGAGTGGGAGCTGCACCAGTGGCTGCTCGGGCTCCAACGTTGGTTCAGCCGCTGCACGATGACCTACAGGGATGTAAGCGAGATCGGCATCGCCAGGACCCCAGCACACACCGATGCCAACCAGCTGCGCCTTGAAGGGGTTCAGGTCACTGGTCTCCGTGTCGAGCGCGACAGGAGCAGTGGGATCGGTGCAGGACTGCAAGCGTTGCATCAGGTCTTGCAGATCCTTGTCGCTGTTGATCAGCTTGGGCTTTAAATCGGGTTGGGTGGAGGCGGCATTCCGGTCTGAGGCATCAGTGGATTCAATCTCCGTTGCTGTGGAAATCTTCGACCTGTCGGCTTGGCCTGAGTCGTTTGAAACCTTGGTCTCGAGCAGGTGGGCGTTCGCCGTCAGACCGCCTGGGGAAAAGGTGGCGATGAAGCCTGGAACCTGGCGCACCAGGCTGTTGAGTTCCAGATCCTTGAGTTGCGCCTCCAGCCCGTCCCCGTCCACAGGGCCAAGTTCGAGAGCGGGTTCTTCAGGCAGGGGGATGTCGACCAGGATTTCGGCCAATCGTCTTGAGAGATAGGCGTTGTCACGGTCGGCGCTGAGTTTGCCTTTCAGAGCCCCTTTAACAGCACCTCTGCTTGCCTTGGGTCCTTCCGCCTCGACTTCGGCAAGAACCTTGTAAACACCATCAAGGTCTAAGTTTTCTTTCAGCAGATTGATGGCGGTTTTCGGGCCGACACCTTTCACTCCAGGAATGTTGTCTGAGCTGTCGCCGGTGAGGGCCTTCAGGTCCACCACCTTCTCGGGCATCACCCCGAGCTTGCCCTCAACACCGGCCTCATCGATCAGCGTGGGGCCGCTGCTCTTGGCGTAGGGACCGCCGCCCATGTACATCACGGCAATGTCCCGCTTGTCGTCCACCAGCTGGAACAGGTCGCGGTCGCCACTCAGGATTCTTACCCGCCATCCAGACGAAGCGGCCCTGTTGGCCAGGGTGCCGAGCACATCGTCGGCTTCGTAACCCGGGGCCAGGCACAGTGGCAGCTGCAATTGATTGCGCAAGATCAGCTGTAGCTGCTCAAGGTCCTGAAAAAACACGTCCGGGGCTACATCCCGGTGCGCCTTGTAGTTGGGATCGGCCTTGTGACGGAAGGTGGGTTCTGCGGTGTCAAAGGCGATCGCCACACCCTCGGGTTTCAGTCCCTTGCAGTTGTCCAGCAGGGCCTTGAGAAATCCATAGGTCACGCTCGTGGGACGGCCATCCTTCGTGGCCAGTCCCCCCTCACCTCCCTTGCTGAAGGCGTAGAAACTGCGGAAGGCTAGAGAATGGCCATCCACCAGCAGCAGCAGGGGTTTCTCCTTTGTTTCGGGCATGGATGAAGGCAGGTCCTAGCTCGGTCAGTCGCGCTGTTTCGCCCAGGGCGGCAGGTCAATGAACACGCGTGTGCCGGGCTTCACACCGGAGAGAATGGCACTCTTGTCGCCGCTGCTGGCACCGAGCTGCACAGGCTGGAAGGTGGGCTCATCGTCTTTGCCAACCAGCAGAACGCCTGACTGTCCTTTTTCAGTCACGATTGCCACTGTTGGCACCAGCGTGTTCGCGCTGGTGCGTCCGGTCTGGAAATTCACATCCGCGGTCATGCCGAAGCGCAGGGTCGGTGGCGGATCAATCAGCGTGAGTTCCACTTCGAACGAGGTCACGTTGTCGGTTTTGAGCGAACGCGGGGCGATGTCGCGCACCCTTGCAGGGAAGAGCTGATCAGGGAAGGCATCCACGCGAACCGTGGCATCCTGACCAATACGAATACGGCCGATGTCGCTCTCAGGCACCTTGGCCGCAGCTTCCATGCCCTCGGACAGCTCAACAAGTGATGAGCTTGTGGCGCCAGCATTGGTTGAAGCCGCTGTGGTGGGGGTGACAAAGGATCCAGGTTCGGCGAAGCGTTCTGTAATCACTCCGCTGAAAGGAGCCCGAATCAGCAGGTCACTGCCTTCAACGTTGCGTTGTTCAATGCGCTCGCGAGCGGCGGTCAGAGCTTCCTTGCTGCTGATGAAGGCAGCTCGGAAGCTATCCAGGTCTGATTCGCTGATGGCACCAACATCCACTAGCTGCCGGTTGCGTAAGTATTCAGCCCGCTTGGCTTCATAGTCCGCCTTGGCTTGCCGCTCGAGTGCGGCAAATTCACCCATTCGGGCATTGAGATCACCAGCGTCCATACGGGCTAGAACCTGACCTTTTGTCACGACATCGCCTTCATCGACGTAAAGCGCTTCCACCAAACCACTATTCGTTGGGCTCACGTTTACCCGTCGGATGGCTTCCAGCTCTCCACTGGCCGTGATCACGCCGGGAAGAGAACCCCGTTCCGCCGCCACGGTGTACTCACTCAACTGACGCGAACGATCGGACCCTGGACCTCGGCTCCAGATGACTCCACTTGCCGCCACCAGGACGCTGGCAACACCGACACCGATTAAGCGACGCCGCCTGCGTTTCAGACCACTGAGGCGGGTAAGCGCACGCAGGGATTCGGGTGTGGCCCCAGCAGGGGACTGGCTTTTTTGGCTGCCCATGGCCCCTTCAACATTATTCATAACCATTCTCGCCCGTGAACGTTCAAATCGTGTTTCGACGATCCGAAGCCAGGTCGCCCCTGCCGATAGATTTCCAGCCATGCTCAAAGCCGGAATCGTCGGTTTACCCAATGTGGGTAAATCCACCCTCTTCAATGCCCTTGTGGCCAATGCCCAGGCCCAGGCAGCCAATTTCCCCTTCTGCACCATCGAACCGAATGTCGGGACCGTGTCTGTTCCGGATGCGCGGCTGGAGCAGCTGACTGATCTGAGCAGCAGTGCCGAAACCATTCCCACAAGGATGGAATTCGTTGATATCGCCGGTCTGGTGAAGGGAGCGAGTCAGGGTGAAGGGCTCGGTAACAAGTTTCTGGCCAACATCCGTGAAGTGGACGCCATCGTTCATGTGGTTCGTTGCTTTGAGGATGACGACGTCATTCACGTCTCCGGCTCCGTTGGCCCGGTTCGCGATGCCGAGGTGATCAACCTTGAACTCGGGCTTTCAGATCTGGCTCAGATTGAAAAGCGTCGTGAACGGCTGAAGAAGCAGATGCGAACAAGCAAGGAGGCCCAGACAGAGGATGCGGCGCTTGAACGGATTCAGGCTGTGCTCGAGCAAGGCGGCGCTGCCCGCAATGTTGAGCTGAGCGACGAAGAAGTGTTGATGGTCAAACCACTTGGGCTATTGACGGCCAAGCCAATCATTTACGCCACCAATGTGAGTGAAGACGACCTCGCTGCAGGCAATGGATTCTGTGAGGACGTGGTTGCTCTGGCGGCAAAGGAGGGCGCTGAAACCGTGCGCATCTCTGCTCAGGTGGAAGCAGAGCTGGTTGAGCTTGGAGCTGAAGAGTGCAAGGACTATCTCGATGGACTTGGTGTTAGCGAAGGTGGTCTGAAAAGTCTGATTCGTGCCACTTACCGTTTACTGGGATTGCGCACCTATTTCACGACTGGTGAAAAGGAAACACGAGCCTGGACTTTCAGGGCTGGGATGACTGCTCCTCAGGCGGCAGGAGTGATCCATACTGATTTCGAACGAGGATTCATTCGTGCTCAGACCATCGGTTGCGAGAAATTGCTAGAAGCAGGATCGCTGGTGGAAGCTCGCAACAAAGGTTGGCTACGCAGTGAAGGCAAAGACTATGAAGTTGCGGAAGGTGATGTGATGGAATTTTTGTTTAATGTTTAGAAATCCTGTCAGAAAAACTGATGTAACTGCCTGTTTATTTTGTGATTAATTATTGGCTTGTTTATTGCGTCTGATGTAAAGATGATAACTTCAAACCGCTTGCATGTTGGCAGCGACAGCAAAAGGTTTATTGATTTAGACGTAGCACAGCTATTCTAGCTTTTTAAAGCCAGAGCTGCTGCAAAATAACCTTGAAATTCTTAGGAACCCATCGATAAAGGCGGCATTGTTTGAGGTCTCACTTGAGTAGTTAGATGTTTCTGGGAGTTGTCTAGTATCAACGATCCTACTTCAACTAATTATGTTGCCAATGTCAATGCAGCCTCTTGTCTGAGACTACCTTTTTGGGGCCATAGTTTTTTAGATGACTGTTGCGCAAGTGTTATTGAGCTGGCGGGGGTGGGTTTGGTCTCAAATTTTCCGACAAGTTGGTTTCTCTTCCTTGGGTGATGTTAATCAGGGGACTTCTTTATGCCTTTCTTCCTTTGTTTCTTATAGGTTTAATAATGGCGACTTTTGATGGACTATCTTTTGGCTATAACGATGAAGCCATAGCCACGCATGTTGACCATTGTGTGCTATGTGAAGTATTCATTTTTCAAATTTGGGTTTGATTGCTGATTGCAGCTCATATCCGAGACGTTCGCGAGTCACGAAGGGTGATTGCTTTGTAACTCGTGTCCGTTCTACGGTCCCACTGCGTTACTTCATCAAAAGAGTCTAGAGTGATGATCTTGAGTGCTTCGATCATCCATCAACAATTCTTCCGCCAACGCACTGGCTAGAAATTGACCAGATCCCCCCCGCGGCTTTCAATACATCGCTTTTGTCTTGGAAAACGCCCCGCTTTCGATTTGTTGTCCAGTTCCAAAGTGCAGGTGCAAGTCCGGCAAAAAGCACTCGGTTGGTGTCTTGTGGGCGTGGCAACCGTCGATGGGGGTTCCAGACTTTTGTGTCCTTGAAAAAAACTGAGATGCCTTTGGAACTGTTGTTGTCTTGATGAAAAGACCACCAGGGATCCTTGCCTGGCTTTGGTTTTCCCGATTGAAAAACACCGAGTGCTCTGTCGTTCTGAATCAACACACCTTTGAGCGATCCTGTTGTTCGTTCAGTGAGTCGAATTTTTATGGAAGGAGACTCTTCGCTGGTTAACTCGCAGACCAGTGGTAATGGGATGGCTGCTGCCGGTGCAACAGCCCAGACAAGGCAGAGGACCAGAAGATTGCTGACGATGCCCTCTCTCTTCATGTCTTATCTCTTGATGCCCTTTGGTTTGCTCGATCAATCAGCCTCACGTAACCAAGGCCTGTTTTCGATCAACAGGCCTTGGTTTTGAATGCAGCTCAGGATGTGGGTGATTGGCGTTTCAATCAGCCGATGAAAGCATGCGGCTTAGCGATCCCTGATGATGTACTCCCTTTCAGAAATGCCATCATCGTGTCAGCGTCAGAGGATTGGAAAGGATCTGTCGGGCAGTTGTCTGCAAAATCAGGCTCAACAAACATTTTTTCAATGACCATGTCGTTGACAAGCATCGAATAACGCCAGGAGCGCATTCCAAAGCCGAGGTTTTCTTTCTCAACAAGCATTCCCATCTTTCTGGTGAATTCACCATTGCCGTCGGGCAGCATGAAAATGTTCTTGGTTCCCAGGTGCTTGCTCCACTGGAACATTACAAATGCGTCATTGACCGACAAGCAGATGATCTGATCAACACCGTGGCTTTTGAATTCCTCGAAGAGCTCATCGTAGCGGGGAAGATGATTGGATGAGCAGGTTGGTGTGAAAGCACCAGGAAGTGCAAAAAGTACAGTTTTTTTGCCACTAAAAATTTCCTTGCTGCTTAACTCTTGCCACCGGAACGGATTATCGCCAGGCACACTTTCATCACGGACGCGAGTCTGAAACGTAACCAATGGAACTTGATTGTTGAGAGGCATGATCGGGATGAATGCAGGATTGTGGCTATGTTGACATTATCTTTTTAACCATTCCTTTAGACCAACGGATGAGTATTTTTGCTTATATGGTTATTTTTGATGTTGTGCGTCCGTCAAAGTGATTGGCCCGTCGACCGAATTGAATCTGAACTGTAACACTTTAGAGTTGATCTTGAATTCTTGAAGAACGAGGATTTGTTGTGGTTTGTGATTAAGTAAGTTGGCGGCATGATTAAAACCTTGCGGTAAGCTACATATTGATGACGTCCTCCAGGCATTTGTTGAGAGTTTCTATTCCAAAAGGCTTTTGCAGTACAGCATAAAACCCTATTTGTTTGTAGTTTGACAAAGTGTTGTCGTGGCTATAGCCACTCGCGGCAATAGCTCTTGCCGCCGGATTCAGTTTGAGAATTTGTTCAAGCGTCCATATTCCTCCTTTGCCTCCTGATATGGTCAAATCAAGAATGATCATGTCAAAATGCTTTTTTTCTTTTAATCCTTTTGCATATGCTTTCAGGCATTCCTCGCCGTGCTTTGCGGAAGTCACCTGATGACCACAATCCTCCAGCATAAGCTGGATTGAAGTTCGAACAATTTCTTCGTCATCCATGATTAGGATGCTCATTGATGTTAATTGTATGTGTTTTGTGCTCTGTGATTGATCTAAGGCCTCTGATTGAGGTAAGGCAGGCAATGCAATCTGAACTGTCGTTCCTTTTCCGTATTCACTATTGATTTGCAAATTACCATTGTGTTTCTTAATGATCCAATAAGCGCTGGTCAAGCCAAGGCCGTTTCCGGTTTTTTTTGTTGTGAAATATGGATCATATACTTTCCCTAGGTTAGTAGCTTGAATCCCAATCCCTGAGTCTTGAATTTCAGTGATAACCATTTCTTGTTGGTAAGAATTGCTTCCTGATGGTAATTCTCTTCGTATTGTAATATCGAGTTTTCCGCCTTCGGGCGTTGCTTGTTCCGCGTTGAGGATAACGTTATGTAGCACCTGATGAATTTGTCCATGATCCATATTGACCGGAGGTAAGTATGGTTCAAGCTTGATGGATGCTTTAAGTTTTGATCCATGCAGGCTCATGTCTACAGCCTCTTTCACAACCTTTTCCAAGGATCCAGCCTTCTGAACTGGTTCCCCTCCCTTGCTAAAGGTCAGCATTTGTTTTGATAGTCCAGCTGCACGTAGGCAAGCTTGTTTTGCAATTTCCAAGTAATGAGAGTCAACTCCCTTTTTTTGGACGAGTCGTTGGGTTAAATTGATATATCCCATGATTACCTGCAGAAGATTGTTGAAATCATGAGCTAAGCCACCAGCAAGATGACCAATGCTTTCCAGTCGTTGGGCTTGAATTAACTCAGCATCAAGGCGACGCCTTTCAGTGAAATCCTCCATCAATGCAATAACTTCACCGTTCTTGCGCTGATCGAGTTTGATTCGAAGCCAGCGAATTTGCTCATTGGAATCTTTGAATCGTATTTGACTGTCTAGATCAGATGCTTTTTCCTTTTCATTATGGCTTTTTTCGAGTAGTTCGTTCCACCTTTGTAGATCCTCTTCCACTACAAAGGAATTGATTTCCATTCCTAAGCAGGAATCAATATTGAATCCCAGTATTCTGCTCCAGGCCATATTTAGAAATTGGATTTCTCCCTTGTTGTGCTTGTCAAATCGTGCGACAATAACAGGAAGATTAACTAAAATTTCTCGCATTGTCCGTTCTGATTCCGCCAACCGTTCAATCAGTTTTGATTGTGCGATCGCTGCTGCGTCAGGTGATTTATAACGATCCATAGCTGGCTGTTAACAGGAGCTGCTTTTTATTGCATTAATAAATTCGTTGTGAGTTATTACGTCTGCAAATAGTGGAAAGATTTCATCGCAAAACATTTCTTGTTCAATAGGCGTTCGGCTTGAGGTGCAGTCTGAGAGGATCGTTACGTCATAGCCTTGGTCGCTTGCGTAAAGGGCTGTGGCATTGATACAGAGGGATGAAACGCATCCAGCAATTACGATTTGTTCGATGTGATGATCAGTAAGAAGTTTCTCTAGATCAGTATTAGAGAAAGCATTGAATCCTTTTTTGCCGGGAACTGTTTTAATCCGACTTCCATATTTTTTAATTTCAGTTATCACCTCTGCTCCTTCGGTACCAACTTTAAAGGCTTCGATCTCTTTGATTGCCTTGAGGATTCCAGTTGGGTTCTCAATCTCCTTGTACGTCTCGCTGAATACGATAGGCGTGTTCACGATTGTGATTGAAGATTCGGCGATGTTGTCGATTGTCTCGATGGTGTGCTCGAGGGTGCCTGAAACACGATGTGATTCCTCTACTACAGAATAGAGGGCTCCTTGTGGGTCAAAATAGTCTTTCTGGAAACCGATCAGTACCAGTGCCGTTTGGTTGGGGCTGAAGCGAATCACTCTGATGGCTCAAGAAATCCTTACCCACTTTATTCCTGAATCAGTGTTTGTATGGTTAATTGATTGTGTCTGCTGAACTCCGGCATGAGATTCAGGGGTTTTTAGAGTGAATCCTGCATTTCATAATTGATCAATCGCTTCCATTGCAGGGATGAATTGAGAACTGTTCTGATCAAAGCCATTGCAGCTCTTGTTCATCGCTTCACTGATGAGGGCAACCACGCGAATGGCCTGGGCTGATTGCAACCACTCAGCTTGTTTCTTCAACCCCTTGTTGCTGATCCAGGTGTTCAGGATGTTCTGGGCCCTGTCTCGGCTGTAACCGGCGTTCAGGATCTTGCATTCGGCAAAAGCAGCCATGGCTGCCATGGCATGACGCGTTTCTGTTTCGCTCGCTTGGAGCGGTGTCTGCAGTGCTCCCAGGAGTGCGCATAGTGTCCAGGCTGAGCGCCAGCAGCGTCGCCAACTATGTGAATGGCCCTGCAGGACCTCAATGCTGACGTTCGGTCCGAGTGCCATGGCTGCAGCAAGACTGGCGGCAGTTTATGGAGTGCTTTCGCTCCAGTAACTCTCGCAATGGATGTGGATTCAATCGGCTATGTAGCGGCAGCGCTGACTACCTTGAGCTTTTTTCCACAGGCCATGAAGACATTGCGCACCGACGACACGCGCTCCATCTCACTGTCGATGTACAGCCTGTTTACCAGTGGTGTTGCTATCTGGGCGGTGTTTGGTCTTCTCAGTGGCAATGGGCCCGTGATCCTGGCTAACGGATTCACCTTGATCCCAGCATCGTTCGTGCTGCAGAAGAAGATTCGCCACCGCCTGAAGGCTGGTGAGCGTTAATACTTCGCCCCAAACTGTTCTCCTACAGCGGCTTTGACTCCCAGCTCATCGCGCCACTGATGGAGGGGTTTCTCCCAGCCTTCCTCCCAGCGCTGCAGTACAAGAGGCGTCGCTTCCAGGCCAATGCGGCTGCCCACGGCGATCGCTCGGCTGATTTTTTCAAACTCATCCGGTTGGAAGCGAAATGCGCGAAACCCTGCCAGCGTGTTCAACAGCACATAGGCAGGAAAACCGATCTGGGTTGCTGTGATCGACAGCACTCCCGACTCACCAGCCGTTTCGGTGTTGAATCCACCGATTACGTGATGCAGATCGTGGGTTGTGGCGATTCGCTGCGTCAGCCAGAGCGCTTCAGTGCTGGTGTCTCTTGGTCGGAAAAAATCAGCGTCGTAGTTCAGTCGGCGGATCATTCCCGCGTATGCCCGACCCAGCGTTCCCTCCGGCAACTTCTCCAAAGCAGGGATATCAGGCTGGAAAGGTGGGTAACGCTGTTCCACCATCTCCTTGCCACCGGGCAGAGCTTTGAAACGTTGGAGGCAAACCACCATGGCCTCACTGTCGATGAAGTTATCGATCAAATTGCCGACGCTGTCGAGGCCACCATTGGTCTTGGCCAGTTCCCGCAAGACGGAAAGGTTTTTAACGGAGCGAAGCAATTCGCGGGCTCGGGACATCCTCGTCGTTCTCCAGTGGGGTTCCATCCAGACCTGCTGTATAGCGAGGTCGCACGGTTTTGAGCAGCGGCATCACGGCCAGGCAGATCACAGCCATCAGTAACCAGAGCTGCACGCCATGACCCTGCTGGTCAAGCAAGGTTCCGGCCAGCAAGGGTGCACCGGTGGCACTGATGGCGAAACATTGGGAGAACAGCGCCATGGACAAACCCCTGTGTTTCAGAGGGGTCTCTTCCACCATGGCTTCGGCGGCACTGGGAAGGAACGCCGCTTCTCCGAATGCCAGGGGCACCATGGCCAGTGAGATCAGCACCATCCCACCGCTCCAGAGTGCCGAGCTCGCCAGAAGCAGGCAGCCGGCCACGAAGCCAGCCAGTCCCACTCCCAAACCAAAGCGCAGGCTGCGCTTGGCGACCCAGTTGCCGACAGGCCACTGCAGAACCAGCAATAGGCCAAGCTGCAGTGCAATCAGTGCTCCGCTTCCGGCTTCGCTCACTGCTGGACGCGATAAGCCTCCACGCACCAGGTCAAGAGGTAGGGCGCTCTGCCTCAGTGCAATCATCCCTGTGGCAACAATGCTGATGGCCAAAACAGGAAGCAGTGGCGTTAGCCAGCGCCATCCATCTGCAGCAGGGTCCCTGGCGGTGGATTGCTCTTCCCCGACTTCGTCGAGATGCAAGAGTGCAGCCCGCCCATCGGGCAGGGGGCGCCAGTTCAGCACCAGCAACATCACAATGACGGCCGCAGCTTCCACCAGGTAAACCGCGCGAATCAGTCCAAGAGCTGTGACAATTGCCCCGATCAGCGCGCCTAAGGCAACACCAAGCGCATCAGCGCTGCGAGCCAGTGCATATCCGCGGCTGGATTTGAAGCCGGCACAGCTGAGCGGTACAGCCAGTTCAATGGCGGGGAAGTACAGCCCTGCTGCCAGACCAATCAGCAGTTGTCCTGTGAGGTAACCCGCAAAACCTTGCGCCTGTAGCAAGACGAAATCGGCGATGAAGGCCAGTACTGCCGCGGCACGCACCGGCCAGGAGCAGCAAAGGCCTCGATCCAGCAGGAGGCCGCTCAGAAGACGGGCAGCTGTTCCAATCAGGGCGGCAGCGGCCAGGCCCTGCCCCACTTGCGTTGCGCTAAAGCTGGCTTGGTGAAACACGATCGGCGTCATGTAAATGACACCACCGGCTCCTAACGAAGCCAGAAGCCTGATTGAAGCCACTTCCTGCAAAGGTGCGGGAAACTGGTTCCACCAATGAACTGGCCTAGGCCTTGCGAAGACGCTCAACAGGACAACGGTTTGCCGTAGGACTGATTTGCAGTCTGATGCTCGGTGCCCTGTCACCGCGACCAGCTCGTACAGCCGCCGAGTTGGTCGTCCGTCTGGATGGGATGGATCTGCCCTTGTCGATCAACGATCTGGGCGGATGGCTCCGTGGTGAAGAACGCGGATCTTCGGAGCTGAGTGTGTGGCTGAATTTGCTTGAGGAAGAAAGCCGTCAGGGGGTGATTGATCTGCTCAAGGCTCCGTTGATCAATGACCGCAGCATGGCCCGCCAGATTCTCAACAGCTGGGCAGGCCGGCGTTTGTTGGATCAGGTCAGTGATCTGGTGCTGGTTGACGACGACGCAACAGGACAAACCGTTCAGGTGACGCTCGAGTCGCTACTCAACAAGCGCGCACAGGTCACGACCCTGGATTTGCTTGAGGCTCTTCCCGCGAAGCGTGTACGCCTCGATCTTGATGCCCTGCTTCCCGTTGCCAGCAGCTGGCGGCGTCAGCTGCAACGTCAGCAGGCTCTGGTCAAAACCCTCAATCGACTGCCGGTCTCATCACTTACCCAAAAAGCTGATTCGGCTTCTGAGGCTGACAATGCCTCCGATCGAGCGCCTCAGCGATTGATCCTGCCTGTAGAGCATCGAGATCAGCCGCTGCAGATCCAGCTGTGGCGCCCGCTCATGGCAGACGGTTCCAAGCGCAGTCATTGGCTTGTGCTCATGCCGGGTCTGGGAGGTAGCCCAGATCATTTCCGCTGGCTTGGACGAGCCCTCAGTCGTCAGGGTTGGCCGGTTCTTGTGCTTGAGCATCCAGGCAGTGATGTTCTGGCGGTGCAGGCCCTGTTGGAAGGGCGCCGTCCGCCGCCGGGCGCTGAGGTGTTGCCCGATCGCCTGAAGGATCTTGATGCGGTGCTGGCTGCACACCAAAGAGGAGTGTTCGAGCTCTCTGGGACACGTTTGGTGCTCGGTGGGCATTCCCTTGGAGCACTGACAGCTTTGCTCGCTGCAGGTGCCGGTCCAGAGACAGGTCTCGGGAGACGTTGCGGCCAGGATCTAGATGACCTCCCCATCAGCAATCTGTCGCGACTGCTTCAGTGTCAGATCGAGGACGTGCCTCTTCCTGCTGTGCGGCCACCTAAGGAGCTGGCCGGCGTGGTGGGTCTCAACAGTTTCGGCAGCCTGCTCTGGCCTCGGCGCATTCCCCTGCAGGGTGACGTCGCTGTGTTTTTAAGCGGCGGGACTCTTGATCTGATCACCCCTCCGCTGAGTGAGCAGCTTGGACTGCTCAGGTCGTTGCCCGCCAACCCAGCAACGCGTGCGGTGCTTGTTGAAGGGGCCAGCCATTTTTCTCCTGTGCGAGTGGAGGGTCAAAGCGGCGGCGGTCAAGGCGAGGATCTCTTTCAGCTCGGCGAGGAACTGGTTGGAGTTCAGCCTCTGAGGGTTCAGGATCAGCTGCAGAGAGAAATCGTGCGCTTCCTGCTTGATTTAGAGCGTGGTCGTGTGTCGGGTTCTCTGCAGGGTGGTGTTGAACACCTACAAGTGGGGGATCTCCATCTGCACCGTCTGGATCAGACCGGTGCAGCTCGTTTTCTGGATTGAAGCCTCGTGATCTTGGGCTTAGTTAGGTCAATACCGGACCCTGGGATCCAGAAGGGCGACGAGAAGATCCACAGTCACACTGACGAGCACAACCAGGGCGGCAACGACCACCACAATGCCCTGCACCACTGGGTAGTCGCGCTGGTTGATGCTTTCCTGCAGGCGTAGTGCAATGCCTGGCCAGGAGAAGGTCACCTCAATCAACAGGGCGCCACCAATCAGCGAGGCGACAGTAATTCCGGCAATCGTCAGCACCGGCAGAAGTGCGTTGGGTAGTGCATGCCGAAGAACCACCTGGGTTTCGCTCAGTCCCCTGCTTCGGGCTGCCTCCACATAGTCCGAGCGAAGACTGCGATTGAGGTTGAGGCGCAGGGCATTGGTGAAGACACCGCTCAGCAGCAGTCCGAGTGTGCACGCCGGCAGCACCAAATGGCGCAGAGCTCCCTGAAGCGCTGCCCAGTTGCCGCTGATCACACTGTCGGCGATCAGAAAGCCGCTGCCATCAGGAGCAATCATGCCTGGTGGGAAACGCCCTCCAACAGGCAGCCAGCCAAGGGTTACAGCAAACAGAAGCTGAGCCAGCATGGCCACCCAAAAGGGAGGCAAGGCGTAAGTGCCGATGCCGTAAAAACGGCCGGCCAGATCAAGCTTTCCCTCTGATCGGGCAATCGCTGTAAAGCCAACCGCCAGACCGGTCACCGCTGATATCAGCAAGGCTGTGACGCTCAATTCCAGGCTGGCAGGAAGCGCCTGTCGGATAATTCGACTCACGGGTTCCTGATTAATCAGCGCCTGGCCGAGGTCGCCATGCAGCAGTCCACCAAGAAAATCGAGGTATTGCTGAGCCAGTGATTGGTCCAACCCCAAGCGTGCTCTGAGTGCGGCCTTAGCCGCTTCTGGAGCTCGGCTCCCGAGCACAGCGTCCACGGGATCGCCAGGAGCCACCCGCAGCAGCAGAAATACCAGAGTCGCGATCAGCCAGAGCATCACTGGCGCCAGGGCCAGCCGCGTTCCCGTGTAGCGAAGCAGCTCGCGACTTCGTCCCATCAGCGCACCTCCTGTAATCGGGCCAGAACCACCTGGCCGTTGCCATCGAACTCCGGGGTGGCCAAGGCGGTACTTCCCCAGGCCCTGGGGGTGACGAGCCAGACCGGGATGTAGGCGGCGCCTTGAGCGGCCATCTGCTCCACCCTCTCTAGATCGCGTTGCCGAGCATCTCCCAAGCTGCGATCCGATTGCAGCAGGATTCTCTCTAGCCCTGGTGCTGTCCAGAAGCTGCCGCTGATGGCGGCTTCTCCACGCTTGCAGAAGGATCCCTGCGATTCCCTGCAGCTCAGCAAAGGTGCGAGGTAAGCCTCAGGGTCTGGGTATGCGCCTCGCCAGTCGAGCATCACGGCCTGGAATGCCCCTTCACCGAGCTGTCGATACACAGTCGTTGATTCCACGCCATCGAGTTTGAGGGAGAGACAATCAGCGAGGTCACGCTTGATCTGGGCTTGCCAGGTCAGTGCCATTAGACGGTCTGCGGGCACATTCGATCGATAGGTGAACGGCAGATCGAAGACTTTCCCGTTGCAGTAGCCCGCCTGAATGAACAGGTTTCTGGCCCGGGCGGCATCGTGCCGTGGCCAGGGCTCAACATCACCTCCTGGTAGGCCAGGAGGCACCAGTGAAAGAAGCGGGGGGCGCAATCCGTGGCTGACCCTCTCATTGATTAGGTCTCGGTCGAGGCTCAGTGCCAGAGCCCTACGCAGGACTGGATTCTGAAGTGGTGGTGTGTTGCTCAGCAGGGTGATGTAACCGATCACCAGCGCCGGACCCTGTCCTTCCCGCAGACGTCCCTCACCGGCCATGCGATTGAGCGCGAGGCGCTGATCCTCGTCGATGGAGTCAGAGAGAAGAACATCCACTTCGCCACTGCGCATCGCACCGAACAGCGCGGTGGAATTGCTGAGATAAATCAGGTCCAGCCCTGCGTTGCTGGGCGAGGGCCCCCAGTACTGCTTGAAGGGCTCCAGGCGCTGCTGAACAGCTCGGAAGCTGGTCAGCTTGTAGGGACCCGTTCCGATGAAACGGTCGTTGAGAAATCGATCCTGATGATCCTGGTAAGCCCTTGGTGACACAGGGGTCAGGTTGGTGGCGGTGAGCAGATTCTCAAGCGAGCTTGAGGGGCGGCTCAAGCGCAGTCGTAATCGATAAGTCTCGGGAGCTTCAACTGCGGTGATGCGATCACCGACCACATAACTGAGAGTTCCGATCTCCAGAAAACGGCGCAGGCTGAAGGCCATCGCCTCTGCATCAAAGCGAGTGCCGTCATGGAAGAGCACATCCTCACGCAGGGGAATCGTGACGGTGAGGCCGCCATCGCTGATCTCCGGCAGCGCTGAGGCCAGGGCTGGCGTTAGTTGCCCTTCTGCAGTTCTTTTATAAAGAGTGTCTCCAAGAGCACTGAGCAGCTGCAGAGCTCCGAAGGTACTGGCCTGAGCCGGGTCCAAAGAGGTGATGCGCCCGGCGCTGGCCACCGTGATCCGATCACTGCGTTTGATGGGCTGACAGGCGCTCTGGCTGATGCAGAGTGCCAAGACTGTGCTGAGTGGTAGCAACTGTTTTGCGTGCCTTTTCAGGGAGGCCAGGCATGACTCTCTGAATTGATCGATCACGCTACTGAAGTCAGACGCAGCCATTCAAAGGCCACGCGTCTTAATCGGGAGCAGACGGCGGCGTGATCTGGTCGAGAGGGACCTCGAAGACCGGGGAGCCCTGGGGCTTCAGGGGCCACTGGCGAACCCAGCAGCGGTCGTGGTCGCCGTCGATGCCGATGACCTGAAACAGGCCGGCATCACTGCGCAATGTGATGCAGTCCCCCTGATGGAGCCTCATGACGGACCGAGATTCCGACTGATTGCAGCGTTGCCCCTGAAGAACAGAGAGTTCGTTCGGCATGAACGTTTTGCAGCATGAATCCGCGAATGCGAACCGGAGCTGTGATGGTTCTTACAACTCTGCCTCATCCGAGGGTGTGTTTGCCAGGGGCTGCGAAGACCTGCGGGTCTGCGAGTGGCCTTCGGCTGGGTTCAGAAACAGCCGAAATGGGCAGCCAGAGAACGGACTCCAGGCAGAGAAGCAATGGACTGAAGGGCGTTCTGCATTGCTCCATTGCCGACTTCGTGAGTGATCACAACGATCTCAGCCCCTTCATTGCAGGCGTCGAATTGAACGATGGATTGAATGGAGACACCTTGTTCTCCAAAGCAGCTGCCAATCTTGCCGATGACGCCGGGAGCATCTTCAGTGTTGAAACGCACGTAGTTGCGCTGTCGGATGCGGCTGGAATCCACAAGGTGGCATGAGCGCCAGCTGCTTGCTGCCAGGAGTGGGTCAAGGCCGCCGTCACTGCTGTTGAGCTGTCGGATGCCGGCAATATTGAGAATGTCTGCAACCACTGCGGAGGCTGTTGGCCCTGATCCGGCGCCAGGGCCGTAAAACATCACCCTGCCGACCGGGTCGCCTTCCACAAGGATTGCATTGTTCACACCGTTAACGCCGGCAAGTGGATGGTCTTTGGGTACCAGTGTTGGCTGCACACGAACGCCCAGCGGCAGGGATCCCATAGGATCGCCATCGCTTTCCAAGCGTTCGGCAATAGCAAGCAGTTTCACGCCATATCCCAGTTGCGTGGCGTAGTCCACATCACGCCCCTGCAGATTGCTGATACCTGTTGTCGGAACGGCGCTTCGTTCGATCGGGCCGCCAAAGGCCAGTCCGGCAAGGATGGCGATCTTGTCCGCGGCGTCATGACCGTCTACATCCGCGGCTGGATCAGCTTCCGCATAGCCCAGTTCTTGGGCTTCCATCAAAACACCATGATAATCGGCACCTTCGTCGGCCATCCGACTGAGGATGTAGTTGGTGGTCCCGTTGATGATGCCGCTCACCCGATCGATGCGATTGCTTCCGAGCGACTGCTTGAGCGGTTCGATGATCGGAATGCCCCCTCCGACGGCTGCTTCGATCAACACGTAGACACCAGCTGCTGCAGCTGCAGCAGCAATTTCCTCACCGTGTCTTGCGATCACGGCCTTGTTGGCGGTGACCACTGATTTTCCGGCCGTGATGGCTCGCATGATCAGCGTGCGAGCCGGTTCAATGCCCCCGATCACTTCGACAACCACATGCACATCGGGGTCGTCCACCACCTCATTGGGATCCGTGGTGAGGCGCTCTGATGGGATTGAAACGGGCCGGTTGCGCTGCAGATCGCGAACAGCCACCCGAACCAGCTCTAGGTCGGCAATCAGTGGATGGCGCCCTTCTGGACTGTTCAGAATGCTTGCCACACCTGCGCCGACGGTGCCGAGGCCAAGCAGGCCTATGCCGATCCTTGTCGCCATGGAGCGGGTCCGTTAGTTGCGCTGTGGGGTCGACTTTAGGCAGCGGTCGGTCGGCTGGTTTTGTTCAACCCGATTCATTCAGAACACTCGCCTGCTGCTGCATCATCCTCAGGATGTTGAGGAAGCCATTGGCCCGTGAGGGTGTGAGGCTGGCTTGAAGCCCTGTAGCGGCGATGAAGCCTGGGTCAACAGACATCACCTGTGCTGGGGTGAGGTCGGCCAGTCCTTTGATCAGCAGGGCCAGCAGCCCCTTGGTGATCAGGGCATCTGAATCCCCATGCCACTGAAGACGTCCATCGATCAGTTCCGATGCAATAAAGACCTGGGAAACACATCCTTTGACCTTGCGCTCTTCGGTCTGCAGCTCGGGCGACATGGAAGGCAGCTTTTTGGCGAGCCAGAGCACATACTCATAACGCTTGCGCGGATCTGATGTGCTGTTGAGTCGTTCGGCGAGCTGATCAAGAGCTTGGCTGCCGTAGCGAGTTGTGGAGCTGCCTTGTTCAGCCATCGCTGGGTCAGCGTTGTCGAAGACTTCGAACCCTAACCATCAGTCCCACCAAGCCGACCAGGGCTGGTGCCATGGCCCAGTCCAGACCGTTTCTACTGCCTGGACTCATTACAACTTCGTCCAGGTTGACTCGCCCCTGTTGAAGAGGAAGCGTGAGGTAGTCGCGGTGCCCAGGTCCGCCATCCACCTGCAGGTCCACCAGTCCATCCCCAAGTTCTGGAAGAGTCATCTGCAGCGTGCCTTCAGCATCGATGCGTCCAAGTTCCTCGCCGGGTGTTCCATCAGCCTTGAGGAGCCTTACCACTGCTCCTTCCACTGGCTCTCCTGTGGAGAAGCTGCTGCTCAGTTGGAGTTGTCCGTCGAGATAGCGAAGGCTGCTTTCCACTCCATGGGCTTCAGCCTGCATGGGCTGCGTCAAAGCCAAGCCCAGTGCTGTGGTGGCCATCAGTGCAAAACAGGATGGAATGGCCATGGCGTGCCAGTTGTCGGTGCACCCATGGTGCGGGAGATTGCGGCAGTCAACCAGTCCTGATTGAGGCGGATTTGGATCTGTTCTGAAGTCCAGCCCGGGCTTGGTCGGTAATCCACTGCCCCCCTTTTGCCAGGTTGCCTTTGCGTCAAGGCAACGAATGCTGAAAACCGTTTTCGTTCAACCAGCCTTGGAAAGGCCTGTCCCAGGGGTCTGATGGCAGAGGTTGAACACTCACGCAGGCTCCGGGGAGTACAACGAGAGCGGGTACTTCGCTCCAGCTCTTCTGGCAGCGAAGGCGGTCGTAGTAGCCACCCCCGTAGCCAAGTCGGATGCCCCTTCGATCCACAGCCAGCGCAGGAACGAGCAACAGAGATAGCTTCTCAGCACTCAGCTCCTGTTGATCCAAGGGAGCTGGAATCCCGCAGCCGTCGCTGGCTAAGGGGGCCTCAGTCCAACTGCGATAGGTCATGTTGCCTTGTCCATCAGCGACAGGAAGCGCTGGGCTCAAGCCGAGTTCCTTGACCAGCTCAAGACGTAGAGGTGTCAGGTCCACTTCTCCAGGCAATGGCCAATAAAGCCCTACGGACTGGTGCAATTCACCCTCTCGGTGGCGTCGCCTCAGTTCCTGCCTGGCCTGATCGCGGATCCTGTTCTGCAAGTTGGGTTCAGCCTCGAGGGTCAGGCGCCTTCGTGTTCTGAAAATCTTGCGCAGAGTGGGTTTATTCGCTGCATCAAAGGCCTGCATCAGGGCAATACTCCCCAGCGCCCCATCAGCGGTAATTGCAGTGTCAGTTGTTCTGAATCCTGAGGCCAGATCTGATTCAGCTCCTCAGAGAGGTTGTTGATCAGCGAGCGGCCCTGATCCTTGCTATCAACTTGCTGGCTGGCCTGCCTGAGTGCTGACCAGGTGCTGATAAAGCCCAGAAGGTCGTCCTGCGTCCAGTGTTCGGTGATCTTCAATCCTTTGGGCAGCGGTTGATCGCAGAACGGGAACTCCAGATCGGAATAGCAGGTGTCCACATGGATGCGTTCAGGTGGCCAGAACCGATTGAGTCGCTCGTGATAGAGCCTGTTGAGCCACGTCTGTAAATCCTGCGGTGCTCCCTGGATGGGTTCATAGCCCAGCCAGACCAATAGACCCCCCGGTCGCAGCACCCGACAGACTTCTCGGTTGAAGCGCTGCAAATCCAGCCAGTGAATGGCTGCAGCAACCAGCACTGCATCAACGCTGTCGCTGCCCAAATCGGAATGTTCCGCTGCTCCCTGTTGGTAGTGAATGCGTGTGTGTTGTTCCGCTGCAGCAATCTGCTGAGGGCTGAGGTCTGTGGCTTCAACATGCTTGAACCAGCGGCTCAGCCCAACGGATGCCTGACCACTGCCGCAAGCTGCATCCCAACAACAATCCAGTGCTGGGGACTGGTCTGCCATCCAGGCGAAGAAGGCATCCGGGTAACGGGGTCTGCAACGCGCATAGTCGCTGGCTACAGAATCAAACCAGCCTTTGTCCATCGCTGGCATCAGGAAATGAACGGCATCGATCAAGCCGGCAGAGGGAACCAAAACTGTCTGCTCATTTTCAGGAACGTTTGATCGCCTGCCGTTTGTGAATCCTTTCGCAGCACAGCTGCTTCAAGCCCCGAGCTTTAATTGTCCTGAAAGGTGCATTCCAGAAGTGCTGCCGTTAGCAGTGTCTTCATGTCCTGCAGATTGTTCTGCTCAACAGGATCCCCACCCGACCATCGATCGAGCTGATGACTCACGGCAGCTAGCAGTAGGCGGAGCCCTGCGGCATTGAGGGTGAGATCGATCGTGCTTTCGGTTCGGTCCATCACAGCCCCATCAGGCGTTGCAACCGTTCTGATTCTGCACCCTGCCCGCCATTTCTCCTTCTAGTTATCGCAGCGCTCATTCACGGAGGTCTCCGTGATGGCTGCATTGTCGTCGTGCTCAGTTGTCGTGCTCAACGATCCGATTCAGCTGTTGAACAGGGGTTCAGTCGCTTATAAGCAAAGGAAGCGCAAGGGCACTCATTGCTTTTCAGCAAAGTGTTGATGATGTACTTCTCTTTCCCTTGAGAAGAACATTGAAACCATTGAAAATGTTCTGGCCTGTCAAAAGTTCTGGGTTGATGAGTCGTAATGCTCTCATTGATGTTCCAGTGCTGAATCTGTTGCCGGACTCCTTTTGGCATTGAATTGAGGCCGCAAAGCAAAGGCTGCCGCTTTGCCAGGAAAGTCTGTTGTGAACAGATTGATGCCATTTCATCTCGCAGTCTGGGTTTCACAGTCAAAGGCCTTCGGCTTTCATGCCACCTCTGTTTCAATGTCTGATTTGCGGGCAGTCAATCGAACGCTCCAAACGCTCTTACTGGAAGCGAAAAGGGCATCTGCTCTGCTCCACTTGCCGAGATCGGATTGACCGCGGTGAAGGCAATCCGCTTGACGAGCCAACCTCGCATCGCACTTTCGGCAGTGATCAGAGTGTGTGGTGCCTCCTGCACTGAGTTAGAAAAACAGCCGTACGTGTCATTTGCATGGTGGTCTTGAAAACATTGCTGCCAAGGCTGGCAGCCTGGTTTCACTAATCTTGCGACACGCACTTTTGAGCCAGTGTTCTCAGCTATTAACGCGCTTGCCTACACAGCATTTCTTGCTTTTGTGGTTGTTCAGGCGATCCGCTTGATGCGTCTATCTTTTAAAACAAAAGACCGAACTGGGCTCAAAACCACCCATCCAGAACTTTTTGATCAAAATGGCAGTATGACTAAGGAAAAACTTCTTGTGGTTCGTTTCGACAGACCGAAGCCAGTACTTCCCTCATAGCGGCAGAATCAAAGGTTTTTCTCGGGAGTCGTTTAATCCTCACAGCTCTTCAGATCATTCCTTCCGTCTCCCTCCAGCTTCGGTTCTGATGGGCAGCCCATCCTTGTTTGATCAGTGCATAATGAAGCCATGATCAAGATTATTTGGCTGCTTGCAACCGTCTATTTCATGAGCCGTCTGGTGAAAAAGCTTATGTCCTCCATGAAAGAGATTAAAAGCGAAGAAGATGTCGATGCAGGAAATGCGGTTGTTGATGTTAAAGCGGAGTGAAAGATCCGGCATCGACTCTTTAAGATGTCTTGTGCTCAACTTTTTGGGATCATGTCCGCGTCAGGGGATAATTGGCATCAATCAGCTTTGGCCGACTCTGATCCCGATCAGAGTATTCTTGCTTTCAAGGCCATTGATTCGTTGGAGATATTCATTTACTGCCAGGTGATGGTGCAGCGATAACGGATGTTAAAGCCAGCGGTTCCAATCTCTATGCAGGATGTGTCGGTCACGGTTGTTCCCTGAGGAACTTTCGACATCAGTCGATTGATCGTTATCTCTTGATCAACACCTTCTGCAGTAGCTGATTGAGTATTGGCGAAGGCATTCGTTCCTAGAAGAATTGAAATTGCATAAACAGGAATCAATGCCTTCATGCGTGTCTCCGTTGGTTAATTCAAAGCTAGCAGCTATTGGCATGGAGCAACATCAGAACTGTTTCCAAGAATGAATTGTGCTGTTTCTCGCCGTGAAGGCTTTCTTCCTTGGGCCCCCATTGCAGAGCCTCTTATGGCATTGGCTGATCTTTCTCAACCTTCGCAGCCCTCCCTCCCGGTGCTGGGTGGAACAGAAAGATCCTTTGTTTGCTGACAACAACCATTCCCGGTGGCTGTCATTTTTGGCATCTTTATTCAAAAGCCCTTCCAATTTTTGTTTTTTCTTCGGGTGCAGCTTCCACGGCCGAGGGGTCGCCCTCGCCAGATTCGCCTGAGCTGAAAGACATGGCTGCCGTGTCGTCCTCTGAGATTCAACTGACCATCGAACAACAGTTCCGCGTCGAACGTGCCTGCCGCAAGATCGATGAGTGCAATGACGTGGAGACTCTTAGGCAGCTTTCGAAAGCCCTGATTGTCACAGCAGCCAGGGAGCGAGCCTTCTCGCGGGTTGTTATGGAGCGCCTCAAGGAATGACCCACTCAATGTCGATCTTTTAAGCCAGCCGTCCGAGTCGGTCTGGTCTTGAGCAGCTGATCGCTGCAAACGATTCAGATCCTGTAGCTGATCAGGGTCTGCTCCAATCCAGTGAAGCTGCGCCTTTCAGGCTGACGGCATGAGGCTGACTGGTTTCGTTAACGACCTTTTCGCTGGTTAACGAACTTCATCCTTTCAACTCGCTTTGGCTCTCAGCGAGGAACTAATTACGTAGTTTTTGGTGCACCAGCAACTCCGACCATGCGTCAGATCAATTTCACCCTGATCTTCGTCTTCGGTCTGAGCATGGTGTTCTTTACGCTGGAAAATACGGCTGCTACAACCGTCCATGTGCTCCCTGGTCTGAAGTACACCACGCCTCTTGCGGCATTGCTGCTGCTGTCTGCTGGTATTGGTGCATCTTCAGCCTGGCTGTTCGCTGCATGGAGCGGGATGCTGAACAACGTGGAACGTTTCCAAAAATCTAGTGATTTCGATGCCCAGCAAGTGCGCATCCAGGAATTGGAAACGGATCTGAATCGGTACCGGGCAACCGTTGAAACACAATTAGGACTGCTCCCTTCGGCCAGTCCTGAAGAAGAGTCGGAAACGACTCCAACGGTTCAGGTGTCGAGCTCAGACTGAGCTTGCTCCATCGTTAAGAAGGCAAGGACAGTTCAATGACAAGGCTAGTGTGAACTGCTGAGAAATGATCAACATTTTTGCGGATCAATTATTGATCTAATATCACTAAGAGATTGTTCGGCATTCCATCGACTTTCAGTAGTTGTGTGTTGGATTCGGGGGCTGGTCGGAATAGCATTTATTCCCTATCTATGGGCTCAGCTGAAGAGCCCAAGACACAATAAGGCTAAACGACTCATGCCTCTTTGTCCGAGCGTTAGAGGTATGCCTAATTGGTCGACATTCCACTAATGTGTAAACTTTGCCATATTGAATCTGATGTTCCATTCTGCGCGAGTTGGCAAAGGCTAGATAGTCAGGGTATTAGCTTTTCTCACCCGATTCTCCACATTTCAGCTGGTTTATCAATAGGGGCTTGTGGAAAAGTGCTGGTCTTTCAGTCTTCTCTCACCAAGATTTAATGAGGCAATAATTGATGTGCAGGCCTTTATGTGCGCTTGTTTTTCGTGAATGGCCTGACCATCAATCCCCAGCTGAGCAGAGGCGCTCTCTTGCGTGTTCTCTCTTGAGAACTTCAATGGCAAGGGCTCTCCGTTTGGCTTGACGGTTCTATCGCTGAAACCAACCCGTTAACGCAACGGCTAGTGCATCCGCGGCGTCGTCCGGTCTGGGCGGAGACTCAAGGTTGAGCTCGCGCATCACTGCTTCGAGAACCTCATCTTTGTCAGCATGGCCATGGCCGGTTAGAGCTTGCTTGATCTGCATCGGCGGAAACTCGACGATTGGCAGTCCAAATCGGCTGAGGGTCATGATCACTACGCCGCGAGCCTGGACAACGGCGATGGTGTTGCTGGATCTATAAAAGAAAAACTTTTCAACGGATGCTAAATCCGGTCGCCAGGCCCTGATTAGCTGCCGCAAGTCTCTAGCGATCTCCACCATCCGCGCCCCTTCTGAATGGCCCGGATCGGTGCGGATAATGCCGCAATCAAGCATGCTCTGCTGACCCCCCGAGGTCTCAATCACTCCGTAACCAACCCGGGCGAGACCGGGGTCAATACCGAGAATGCGCACGGCTCGGCTACCCCTTTGAGCGCATCAGGCGGCCAGGGCCAGTTCGAATTCGGCTCTGTCGCTACTTTCGCTGCGCTCAAACACCTTGCAGAACACCTTTACGACTCGGTCACCGGAATCGATCTGCTCGAGCGGATCTTTGCGCAGTCGGTGGCGTAGGCAGCATGACGCCACGCGGGCGACATCCTCTTCAGTAACTTCAGTGCGGCCTTCAAAGGCTGCGAGCGCTCGTGCAGCCCTGTTGGTGACGATGTCTCCCCTCAGTCCGTCGACATCCAGCTCGCCGCACACAGCGGAAATCCGCAATCTCAGATCATCGTCGATTTCAACTTGGTCGAGTCGCTTCTGGGCTTCGACCACCCGTTCCTGCAGTGCCTTCTGTCCAGCTTCAACCGAGGCGGTGAAGGTATCAGGGTCGGTGTCGAAGGCTGTGCGCTGGTCCACCACCTGAACACGAAGCTCAGGATCTCTGACTGTTCGCACCTCAACACTCATGCCGAAGCGGTCGAGGAGCTGAGGGCGCAATTCCCCTTCTTCAGGGTTACCGGAACCGATCAGCACAAAGCGGGCAGGATGTCGCACGGACACTCCTTCACGTTCAACCGTGTTCCAGCCTGAAGCAGCAGAATCAAGCAGGACGTCGACGAGATGATCGTCCAGCAGATTCACTTCATCGACGTAGAGCAGCCCCCGGTTTGCCTTGGCTAGCAATCCTGGTTCAAAAGCCCGCACGCCCTCGCTGAGGGCTTTCTCGATGTCGATGGTGCCGCACAGACGGTCTTCGGTCGCGCCAAGTGGAAGATCCACCATGGGCACCTGACGGTCCTCTGTCGTGAGGGTTTCCCCATGCTCGAGGCGCTGACGCACGTCGCTGCTCTGCAGATCGGGATCAGTTGGCGAACTGTTGTAAGGGTCTCCGGCTACTACCTCAATGCCAGGGAGGAGATCCGCTAGTGCCCTGATCGTGGTCGATTTACCTGTGCCCCTGTCGCCCATGATCATCACTCCGCCGATGCGGGGATCGATCACGTTGAGCAGCAGAGCAAGTTTCATTTCCTCCTGACCGATCACGGCCGTAAAGGGAAAAACTCTGCGCTTGCGCGGTGAACTCACGGACGATCGACTGGTGTTCCTGTGGATTGTTTCACAGGTAGGAGCGACAGCACCTGGGGTGGGGTGGCATCGGCTGGATAGACCAGGCGTACCCGCACTGAGCGTTGTTCTCCAGGAGCAAGTGTGATTTGCCCAAGTTGAGGGCCCTCTTGACCCTTTCGCAACACCAGGTGAAACCGTCGTCGACCGCTGGGTCGACCGCCTTGTCCATCAAGCCCGCTTATTTCGATCGGTCCACGGAACATCACCGGACCGCTGTTACTGCTGCTGAACGCAAGTTGGCCGTTGCCGCTTCCGTTCTTATCAGGGGATTCCAGGGTGATCGCCACCGTTCGCTGCTGGGATCCCTGATTGCGGAGAGGAAGCGTTAGGTCGTACTCAACGCCGTAGTTGCCGTGTGCTGCCCAGGCGGTGCCTGCATCAAAGGCTTTCAGCTCTGCTGTCTGAATTTGTCCTGTTTTTAGCTCACCGCGTTCCAAGCTGCTAATCGGCCAGGAGATGGGCGCATCCTCAATGTTCACGTGGCTGGACCCTGGATCGGTCAGGGTTGCCCTCCAGGTGCTGCCGATCTGAACACCGCTTACGCGTGAGTACACCATCCTGCCGCGGGCGCCACGCGGGGTTGGTTGGTGCTCCTTCGGACTCTGCCGCCCCTCACTCAGCAGCTTCTTCCACCCGTCTTGACCAGGAACCTTGTCGCCGTTTCCGTAGGCGGCGATGGTTGCGATATAGACCGGACCTGAGCTCTGAAGCCGCAGCTGCAGGTTGCGACCGTTGAGAAGGGGGTCCAGTCCGGCAACAGGGATTGGAAGAACAACCAGGGAGCTGACCGACCCAGGCGCAATCTGCCATTCCCGCTGGAGTTCGTTCGCGATCTCTCCACGCAGAAGGTCGCCGGCCACCTTGCTGCCAGGACCGGAAGCAACCGCTGTGCCTGATTCAGCCATCAGCGTTGGCAACGGCAGAAATGGTGACGCGGTTTGGCCCTTCAGGGTTGCCTGTGAGAGGGAGGTGCTGCCACCCAGAAGTCGCAGAGTTACTGGAGCATCTCCTGCTGGCTCAGCAACAACAGCGAGCCAGAGAGTGGAGTCGAGCTGATCGGGCTGACCGGCGTAAACGTGATGGCTGAATAGGTCGAAGCGACCGTTCAGCGCGATATTCAGCCCCGGCGCCTGCGGAAAGGTCGAAACAAGGATGCCTTCCCCGGTAATCAGTTCCGGGTTGTTGTCATTGACCATCAGCACGTCATCCAGCTGGCCTGGAAGGGCTCGCACATCGCTGTGGCGAGTCAGTGTCTGGTTAGCCGGTTTCTGTTGGTCTGCGGCAAGCTGCGCAGGAGCAAGCACCGTCGCGATGGACGCTGCGGCCATGGTCAGAGCGGCCAGCGCCTGCAGGCGATTGAGACGTGTCATGGATCGATGTTGGTGCCACTTGCCGTGGAACGGGCAACGGCGGGTTTGGGTTTGAGAACCGGCGCCATCGCTGCGGCCAACTTGCGGATCAGCTCCGTCGAGCGCGGATCGTTGAACGGCCCTTTCACCAGGAAGGCGGCAACCGCTCTGCTGCCATCCGGCAACTCAATTAAGCCGGCATCGGCGTAGGCGATCCCGATGTCCCCGGTTTTATTGAGCACTCTGTAGCCCTTCACCATCAGGCTGTCGTCTGGCTCTCCCTGGCGTCCGCCGAGACCCCGCAGTAGTCCGCGCGGCAGAAGAGTATTGGTGATTGATGTGCCCATGACCTCCCGAAACAGATCGCGGCTGCGGATCGAGAGGGCTTCACCGGTGTCCACTAGCGCAATCGATCGAGCCAGGTCTCTGGCGCTAGTGCTGTTGGTGCCCTTGAGATCGGGTAGCCAATCGTTCACCTTGGTGGCGCTCAGGCCCAGAGCGTTGAAACGGGCATTCAGTGTCTCCTGCCCTCCTAGGCGTTCGATCAGAAGATTGGTGGCGGTGTTGTCGCTGACCCGGATCATTTCAGTGGCGACTTCATGGGTTGGGAACCGAGTGCCGAGTGGTTTCGTCGCCATCCAGCCGGCACCGCCTCCCACCACGGTTTTGCTGAGTTTCAGAGGCTCGTTCCAGCTCAAACGACCTGCATCAAGCTCCTCAAGGGTGACAAGCAGAATCGGGGTCTTGATGGAGCTGGCGGCCGGCAGTGCAGTGTCAGGCTCCAGCTGTGCGTAGCGCCCGTCGTCCAGCACGAGCATGAAGGCGCTCACTTTTAGGTCGGGCTGTTCTGCTGCCAGTGTCTGCCAGCGCGCACTCAGCGGCTTGAGTTCATTGCGGGTTTCGAAACGGCCTAGGGATTCGGTGCGATTGAGGGAAGAGGTTCCGCTGGTGTTGGCAGTCGCTTCGGGCTGGTCTTTGCCCTCTGGGCTCTGCTCGGTTAACGGCAGCCAGCCAGGTAGGGCGAGATCTCCCTTTTCAACTGCAGGGCCAGCCAGTTTCAGTAAGGAGCCTGTAATGACACCAAGTCCGACGCCCATCAGAACAAGTCGCAGCACAAGCCGCAGAGGACGTCCCCAGCCAGGGTTTTGGCGTCTAGATCGACTGGAGGCCAATGAACTGCGCGAGAAAGCCAGAGATTACGGGCGGTGGCAACGAATCGCCCAACGAAGTTGTCGGACCATGCCACGCAGCATGGCCAATTCTTCAGGACGCACCAGGGATCGTTGCAGCAGTCCTTTGACCTTGGCCATGCGTGCCCTGGCGGTGTGCTCTAACAAGAAACCTGCCTCCAGAAGTAAATCCTCCGCGTCATTGAGGCAGTCGATCAGCTGGGTTGGTGCGGCTGTTTCTGCACTGTGAAGTGTGTCTTTCAGCGGACCTGAGGATTGCCGGCGCACCCTCTCTAGTTCGTGCAACATCACGGCCACCGCATGGGACAAATTCATGGATGGATAGGCTTCCGAGGAGTGAAGCCGTACAACGCGCTGACTGAGTAGAAGCTCCTCATTGCTCAGTCCGCGGTCTTCTCTGCCAAAGACCAGTGCAACCTGTGCTGCCGATTCAAGACCCTGTTGCACCCAGGGCATGACCTGTTCAGGAGGCTGTAGAGCAATCTCTCCATGGTCAATGCGGCCGCAGCTGGCCACGACGCGTTGGCAATCGACCAGTGCCTCGAACAGTGTCGGGAAGCGACGAGCTCGGCTGAGAACCTGCCCTCCATGCACGGCCATGCGTTGTGCGTCGGGGTCACTCGGTTCACATCGTGGAGCGACCAACCTCAGATCCTCAACACCGAAGTTGGCGCAGAGCCGAGCCACGCTTCCAACGTTGAGCGGACCGGACGGCTCCACCAACACCACGGCAAGGCTCACGATGGCATCAGTTCAGGGTGTGTAGGTAGCTCAGAAGGTCTGCCATTCCTTCCGGTTCAATTTCAAAGCGTGGCATCGGTGGGGTTTCTCCACTCACGATCTGGTGGATCAATGAACGGTCGGGCCGTCGTTCGCTCACGGCCTGAAGACTTGGACCCACCAGTCCCTGTCCCGCGATGCCATGACAGCCAGCGCAGTTGATGCGGAACAGCTGCGCTCCATGCTGCACATCGCCATTCAAAGCCAGCGCAGCCTTGCTGTAAGGATCGAGACGAGTGCTGACATAAAACCAGGCCCCTAGGGCTATAGCTGTGATCACAGCCATGACGATCAGCGCCGTCACCAAACCACGGCGTCGTTCCAACGTTGCAGCAGTTGATGACGGTGTCGTCACAGTTGCGTCATATGCATGGAACAATTGTGGTCAATCCTTCCACTCGGCGCGACGCCATGATCGAACCTCTGCTCTGCGGCATCGTTCTTGGTCTGATTCCTGTCACCCTTCTCGGCCTGTTTGTCGCGGCTTGGAATCAGTATCGACGCGGCAGTGCTCTTGGGGGTTGAGGATCAGCAGGCTGCTCTTTCCGTAATGACGTCTGTCTGCTTCCTTCCAGCCTGAAGGCACTTCAAATTTCTCTTTGCTGGCGAACTCGCAGATCACCAGACCCTGAGGTTGAACCCATCCGCCACTCTGAAGCATGCCGAGTGCAGGGACGTAAAGCCCAGATGCATATGGCGGGTCGAAATAAACGATTGAGAACCTTTGCTTGCCCTCAAGGCATCCCTGTTTCAGCCATAAGAGAAGATCCTTCCTAATCACCCTCACCGTTGCATCGCAGGCATGGCTGGTGGCGACCAGTTCTAGGTTTTCGCGACAAATGGCTGCTGTTCGCGCATCCTTCTCCACAGCAACCACGTGGGAGGCTCCTCGCATCAACGCCTCACAGCCCATGACTCCGCTGCCGCTGCAGAGGTCTAGCCAGTGGCAGCCTCTGATCTTGGAGCTCAACATGTTCATCAAGGCTTCACGCACCCGGGAGGTAGTTGGCCGGGTGCCCTGACCTTGAGGGCTGCGCAGTCGTCGCCCGCCAATTAAACGCAGCTGTGCACCTTTCACTTCGGCAGTTGAGCGCCGGACTGCAGCCAGCTAATCCAATTTTTCAGCAACTGAGCGCCGGCTTTTGCTGATTTTTCAGGGTGAAACTGACAGGCACCAGTGCGATTCCTCCAAACCATCGCCGTAGCTTCCCCCTGCCCGAAGGTCATGGTCGCTGCCAGATCAGTGGCCTTGTTGGGAACCGCTGCATAGGAGTGCACGAAATACACCCACGGTTGCGCGTCGCTTTGGACAAGAAGCGGGCAGGGGTGTTGGGGTTTCAGTTGAGCCCAGCCCATGTGTGGGATCCGCTCCCCCTGTTGATCAGGTAAGCGTTGAACTTCGCCTTCGAAGAGTCCCAGCCCTTCGGCATTGCCTTCATCGCTGCGTTCAAAAAGCAACTGAAGGCCCAAGCAGATTCCGAGCAGAGGGCGTTTGTTGTGATGCCAGCTGCGCAGATGCTGCACGAGCCCAGTCGAATGAAGCTTCTCCATTGCCGGATCGAAAGCCCCGACTCCAGGGAGAATCAGCGCATCGCAGGCTTCAAGATCCTGAGGATGCCGAACCTGGGCTAATGGCTGCCCCAACCGGTTAAAACTTGTCTGAACGGAATGGAGATTGCCCATTCCGTAATCGATCAAGCCGATCCGCTGGATCGGCTTTAGAGAGTCCCCCGGCATCTGGTCTGCTGACGAAGTCAGTTGAGGCCTCAGAGATATTTGGCAATGGTGCCAGAGAGAGTTGCTTTGGGGACGGCTCCAACAACGGTGTCGACTTTCTGTCCACCCTTGAACACCATCAAGGTTGGAATGCTGCGAATGCCGAACTGGCTGGCCACGTTGGGATTTTCATCGGTGTTGAGCTTGAACACCTTGATTTTCCCTTCGAACTCCTTGGCAATTTCATCAACAATGGGAGCCACCATGCGACAGGGGCCACACCAGGGGGCCCAGAAATCGACCAGCACGGGAACGTCACTCTGAAGGACGTCCTGTTCGAAGGAGGCGTCGGTGACAGCGGCAGCGCTGGACATTCAGGATCGGTCGAATTGGGCGAAATTTAGCAACCGTTTCTGAGGTTGCTGCTCAATCACCCAGCTCTTCGCCTGAACTGTGATGGATGACATAAAGACAGAAAGCCCGAACGCGTCGGGCCAGAGGGTGTGAGGAGTGTGTGAGCCAAGGCCCGCACTGCTTGATTTTACCTGTGTCTCCGCGGGGTCATTCTTATCTCAATGCGAGAACTGCGCTCACTTGCCCATGCCCAGATGCTGGGCTTTCTGATAAACCTTGCCCTCAGTGAGCAGCGATGGAGCCACAACCACCTCCACCTGCTGCATCTCTTTGATGGTGCGTGCTCCAAGGGTTCCCATGGAGGTTTTCAGGCAGCCCAAAAGATTATGGGTTCCGTCATCAAGCTTGGCAGGTCCCCGAAGAATCCGCTCCAGGCTTCCCGTGCTGCCCACATTGATGCGGGTGCCGCGGGGTAGGACTGGGCTTGGAGTGGCCATGCCCCAGTGAAAGCCACGACCGGGTGCTTCCTCTGCGCGGGCAATCGGTGATCCGATCATCACCGCATCAGCCCCACAGGCAATGCATTTGCAGATGTCTCCGCCCGTCACAATGCCCCCGTCGGCAACGATAGGTACGTATCGGTTGCTTTCTTTCTGGTAGTCCTCTCGGGCCGCGGCGCAGTCCGCAACCGCTGTGGCCTGGGGTATCCCAACTCCAAGTACGCCTCTTGAGGTGCAGGCAGCTCCAGGGCCGATCCCCACCATCACGGCAGCTGCCCCGGCGCGCATCAGCTGCAGAGCCACGTCGTAGGTCACGCAATTGCCGATCACAACGGGAACACCCAGATCTCGACAGAGGGCTTCAAGGTCAAGTGTCTGCTGGCCCTCAGGTCCGATGTGATTTGTCGACACCACCGTGGCCTGGACAAAAAACAGATCGACACCTGCTTCAGCGATCGCCTTGCCGTAGCGCAGGGCCGCGACAGGGGTTCCGCTGACAGCGGCGATGCCACCCTGGGCCTTGATGTCCTGAATCCGCTTGCGGATCAGGGGTTCCTGCACAGGCTGGCTATAGATCTCCTGCATTAGAGGAACGAACTCGTCCTTGCCAACCGAAGTAATGCGATCGAGAACGCTATTGGGGTCTTCGTAGCGGGTCTGGACTCCCTCCAGGTTGATCACACCGAGGGCTCCAAGCCTGGACAGATTGACGGCCATACCCACATCAACAACGCCATCCATGGCGCTGGCGATAATCGGGATTTCTCGCTCAATTCCTCCAATGGACCAGCTGGTGTTGGTCACCTCTGGATCCACGGTTTTGCCGCCGGGCACCAGTGCGATTTCATCGATGCCATAGGCCCGGCGTACAACCTTGGAGCGTCCGAGCTGAATGTCCACCGCAGGAGCTAACAGAGTTGGATCAAGCTACCAATCGGTGATTCGTGCTTCGTGACGATTTGGGTCAGGATTTTGAGCCTCCCCGCAAGCTGCTCCAGAGATCATTCACGTTGGCCGAAATCTTCTTCCGCTCCTCGGCTCGAATCAGGCGTGTGGCTGCAAACCAGATGGCATAAAAAGTGCCGACCAGTTGAAACAGTCGGGGAGCCAATGGAACCGTGGCGATGGCGTCGAGGATTCCCCCGTAGATCCGCATCGTCAGGATCACAACAATGAGTCCGCCGAGCAGAAAGAGAGGCTGGCGAAGGCTCTGCCATTGATCCTGAAGGTTGTTTGCCTCAAAGAATTGCTTGATGCGGTTGGAGAGCAAGTCCCATTCGCCGCCTTCCTCTCCGCTGTCGTCAGCAGGTGCCTGGGCTGGAATGCTGATGCGCTCTGCAATCGAAGTTGAGGCAGATGGTGCAACGGGTTGCGCAACTGGCTCGGTAGTCACCGTTGTCTGAGGCGGAGCAGAGGCAGCAGTTGCGGGTGCCGCTTCGGACTTTGCAGCTTCTGCGGTTTTGTCCGTCTCTACTCCGCCGTCAGTGATGTCGCCCTGAGCTGGAAGATCAGGATTGATGGATTCGGCAGGAGCCTGATTTTCGGAGGGCTTGTCGGACGACATCAACTTCGGTCCAAATGGCGACGCCAAAGCGTAAGGTCCTGATCCGTGGTTGATCCCACACAGACAGCAAAAGGTGACGCGCCGGGTGTCATCCGATCACGCATCCGCGATAAAGTAGCTAACGATCTAAAGGTCTTGTATGACGGATTCAGTGGGGCCCGGCAGCGGCGGTCCCGGCGATTCCGACGATCGGATCATCCAGACAGACCTGCGCAACGAGATGTCGCGCTCGTATCTCGAGTACGCGATGAGCGTGATCGTCGGCAGAGCTCTGCCTGACGCCCGTGATGGTCTCAAACCCGTACATCGCAGGATTCTGTATGCGATGTATGAGCTGGGTCTCACCAGTGATCGCCCCTACCGCAAGTGCGCGCGTGTGGTGGGTGAAGTGCTCGGCAAATACCACCCCCATGGGGATACGGCTGTCTACGACGCACTCGTGCGGATGGCCCAGAGTTTTTCCATGTCGATGCCTCTGATCGACGGGCATGGCAACTTTGGCTCGGTGGACAACGATCCGCCAGCCGCCATGCGATATACCGAATCGCGGTTACAGGCACTTACGACCGATTCCCTCCTCGAAGATATCGAGGCGGAGACCGTCGATTTCATTGACAACTTCGACGGTTCGCAACAAGAGCCCACGGTTCTGCCATCACGGATCCCCCAGCTTTTGCTAAACGGCTCGGCCGGAATCGCCGTGGGCATGGCGACCAATATTCCTCCTCACAACCTGGGAGAGCTGATCGCTGGTCTTCTGGCCCTTATTGAGAAGCCTGACATCGGCGACCAGGAGCTGATGGCCCTGATCCCAGGCCCTGATTTTCCGACCGGAGGCCAGATCCTGGGTCGCACAGGAATTAAGGAGACCTATCTCAGTGGTCGCGGTTCGGTGACGATGCGCGGTGTGGCCGGCATAGAAACACTCGAGGTGCCCGGCCGTCCTGATCGCGATGCCGTGATTATTACCGAGCTCCCTTATCAGACCAACAAAGCAGCGTTGATTGAGCGCATTGCTGAGATGGTCAACGACAAAAAGCTGGAAGGGATCTCAGATATCAGGGATGAAAGTGATCGCGACGGCATGCGCATCGTCGTTGAGCTTCGCCGCGATGCCTATCCCCAGGTGGTGCTGAACAACCTCTACAAGCTCACACCTCTTCAGAGCAATTTCAGCGCTTACATGCTGGCCCTTGTGAATGGTGAGCCGATCCTGCTCACACTGCGCAAGATGCTCGAGGTCTTTCTCGACTTCAGGGTCGAGACGATCGAGCGCCGCACGCGCTACCTGCTGCGCAAGGCTGAGGAGCGCGATCACATCCTGCTCGGTTTGCTGCTGGCCCTCGACCAGCTCGATCCGATCATCGCCCTGATCAGGGCTGCCCCCGATACCGCCACAGCTCGTCAGCAGCTGCAGGAGCGTCATGGCTTGAGCGAGGTTCAAGCAGACGCGATTCTGCAGATGCAGCTGCGGAGACTCACTGCTCTTGAGGCCGACAAGATCCGCTTAGAGCATGAGGATCTGGTTGCCAAGATCGCTGATTACAAGGACATTCTCGGGCGGCGGGAACGGGTCTTCGGACTGATCCAGGACGAACTCAATCAGCTGAGGGATCGTCATGCCGTTCCCCGTCGAACTGAGATTCTCGATCTTGGCGGCGGTCTCGAAGACATTGATCTGATCGCCAACGAGCGCTCGGTCGTGCTGGTGACCGAAACGGGCTATCTCAAGCGGATGCCGGTGAGCGAATTTGAAGCCACCAGTCGGGGAACGCGCGGTAAGGCTGGCACCAGAAGTCAGGGTGAGGATGCGGTCAAGCTGTTCATCGGCTGCAATGACCACGACACCCTGTTGCTATTCAGTGACCGGGGCGTGTCGTATGCCTTACCCGCGTATCGCGTTCCTCAGTGCAGCCGAACGGCCAAGGGAACACCTGTGGTGCAGTTATTGCCCATTCCCAGAGAGGAGGCAATCACCTCGCTACTGGCCGTGTCTGAGTTCAACGACGACACCGATCTATTGATGCTGACCCAGGGGGGATTCATCAAACGCACTCGCCTGTCGGCGTTCAGCAACATCCGCTCCAACGGTTTGATTGCCATCGGTCTTGAGGATGGTGACGCGCTCACGTGGGTGAGGCTATCCGTGCCCGGCGACAGTGTGCTCATCGGCTCGAAAGCCGGAATGACCATTCACTTCCGCCTCAGTGACGATGAACTTCGTCCTCTGGGCCGCACCGCCCGCGGTGTTCGCTCGATGAATCTGCGCGCAGGGGATGAACTGGTGAGCATGGATGTGCTGCCGGTAGAGCTGGCCGATCAGATCGCTGCAAGTTCCGACGACGGTGATGACGAAGGCACCCCTGCCAGCGAAGGGCCCTGGGTGCTGGTGGCCTCAGCAGCGGGACTCGGCAAGAGAGTTCCGGTGACTCAATTCCGGCTGCAGAAGCGCGCTGGAATGGGTCTGAGGGCCATGAAATTCCGCACAGATGCTGATCAGCTGGTGGGTCTGAGCGTTCTTGGAGCCGGGGAGGAGTTACTTCTGGTGAGTGAAAAAGGGGTGATCGTCCGGACCAGTGCCGATGCCATTCCGCAGCAATCACGAGCAGCCACGGGTGTTCGCCTTCAGAAGCTCGACAAGGGTGATCGCCTCCTCAAGGTGGTGCTGGTTCCTCCGGAAGCCGAGACGCATGAGCTTGATGACGCTTCAGCCGACTCTGATTCCAGTGAGGCTGTCGACGTCAACTCTGAGAGTGCGCCGGCGGACAGCTGACCTTGGCTAGCTGCGCTGATGTGCTGGTGCTTGGGGGCGGTCCAGCCGCTCTCTGTATTGCTTCTGAACTGCACCAGCGCGGAGTTGCTGTTGAGGGCATTGCTCTTGAGCCCGTTGACGCACCATGGCCTAACACCTACGGCATCTGGGTCGATGAGTTGAAGGCCCTCGACCTTGAGCACTTGATCGAGCATCGCTGGAGCGACACGGTCAGCTACTTCGGAGCTGGTGGCTCAGGGGTCGCAGATCAAACGCTGGTTCACGGCATCGACTACGGGTTGTTCGATCGGGCTGCTTTACAGAGCTATTGGCTCAAGCGAGCCGATGGCGTGCTCTGGCATCAGGACTCCGCCGAACGGGTCGAAGCAGGAGCAGAGCACACCCTGGTGAGCTGCGCCTCCGGCGAAGTGCGCAAGGCCAGGCTTGTTATTGATGCATCCGGTGCCAGTAGCCCGCACATCCGCAGGCCTGATCAGGGCCCGGTTGCTGGGCAGGCAGCCTATGGACTCGTTGGGCGTTTCTCAGCGGCCCCGATCCGCAGCGGACGTTTCGTGTTGATGGATTACCGCAGCAACCATCTCAGTGAGATGCAGCGTTTGGAACCTCCCACGTTTCTTTATGCCATGGATCTCGGTGATGGGGTGTTCTTTGTCGAAGAGACATCACTGGCTTTGGCACCGGGCGTTTCTTACAACGTTCTCAAGCAGCGGCTGAAACAGCGCCTAGAGCATCGCGGCGTTCAGATCATCGATGTAATTCACGAGGAGTTCTGTCTGTTTCCAATGAATCTGCCTCTACCGGATCGCAATCAACCGTTGCTCGCCTTTGGTGGTGCTGCCAGCATGGTGCACCCAGCATCGGGCTACATGGTTGGGGCGCTGCTGCGTCGTGGGCCTGGACTGGCGGACACCTTGGCTGCAGTTTTGGCTGACCCGTCGCTAAGACCGGCCGAGCTTGCAAGGCAGGGCTGGCAGGCTCTCTGGCCGACTGAGCTGGTGCTTCGGCATCAGCTTTATCAGTTTGGTCTGAGCCGTCTAATGGGATTCAACGAAAGCCTGCTTCGGAGCCATTTCGCCACCTTTTTCTCCCTGGCCAGAGAAGACTGGTTTGGCTTCCTGACCAACACCTTGCCGCTGCCCCGGCTGATGGCAGTGATGCTGCGACTGTTTGCCCTGTCTCCATGGGAACTGAGGCGTGGGCTTGTGCTCGGAGCAGCGAAACGGCAGGAGCCAGAGTTCAGGCATTGATGCTGCTCCAGTCAGCTGGCTGAATCAAGGGGAACAGGGCGTCTTCCTGCTCCAGTTCCTCGAGCCATCCCTCTGGTAGTTGCTCTCGTCGCTCGATCGCGGCGATCAACCGCCAGAAGCGTTCGAGGTGACGCTCGATGCGCTCTCGGGCTAGTTCCGTTGTGGTGCCTGCCCTGAGAATGAAACTCCAGTCCGAGGACTGAGCCAGTAGCAGTTCCCGCCCGGCCTGATGCAACAGACGAAGATCGAGTTCACTGCCCACACCGCGGCTGCAGCGATCCACCATCACTCGACCTGCTCGGCTCCATTCAGGAATGATCCAGGCGTTGGTTTCGTTGAGCCAATAATCGTGAAAGCCACCCCTGCCCCAGCTGGAAGGGCAGGGATCGCAGATCTGAAGATTCGGTTGGGCGTTCAGGACGCCACGCAGGCTTGTGAATCGGATGTTCTGTTCTGGTGCCTGGCGGAATAGTTCAGCCAGAAAACCAGGACCCTCAAACCACCAGTGGCCAAAGAGCTCAGCATCAAAAGGTGCTACGAGCAGAGGTTCGATGGCCATGCCCTTGCCCAGTCGATTGAGTTGTTGCCGTCTGCCCGCTAGGAAATGCCGGGCATGGTCACGGGTGCGTTCGATCGCTCGTTGAGGCTGGTAAGGCTGTTTGCCATCCAGGCCTCCGGCAGGATCGCTGACCCGGTGCAACTTCAGTCCCAGTGGACGCTGGGCCGGCAGACCCATGGCTTCGATCTGTTCAGCTGGCAGATCCCAGCCCAGATCCCTGTGAAATTCCCGATACCAGGGATCGCCTGGATAGCCATCCTTCGCTGACCAGACCGGCAGGGTGGCATCACTATCGCGACCGAAGAAGGCCACCCCCTGACGGCTCACAATCGGTGCATAAACCCCGTAACGCGGGCGCGGTTGGGCATGCAGAAGTCCGTGCCCATCGAGGACGGCGTAGCGCAGCCCTGCATCGCGCATCCAACGATCCAGTCCTTCGTAGTAAGCGCATTCGGGCAGCCAGATGCCAAGAGGCCTCTCTCCCAGCAATCTGTGGTGCTCTCTAACGGCAGTTCGCAACTGAGCACGCACCACCTCTGGATGCTCTCTCAGCAGTGGTAGATACCCATGGGTCGCTCCACAGGTGAGCAGATCGAGAACGCCCTGGCGCTGGAGTTCTGAGAAGCGTGGAATCAGGTTGCCGTCACAGCGTTGCCAGGCTGCGAGGTGGCGCTGGAAGCTGCTGGTCAAATGCTCCGCTGCCGCTCGACGGTCAGCTGGGGCATGGTGCAACAGGTTGAGTCGCGCTTCGATCCAGGCAGGAAAACGTTGTCTGAGAGTGGGATCCGCCAGTAGTGACAGCAGGGTCGGCGAAAGCCCCATGGTCAGCTGTGGGCTCTGCCCCGGATCGGCAGCAGCACTCTCGAGCGTTTCTAGCAGGGGCAGATAGCACTCGATCAACGCCTGGAAGAACCAGTCCTCTTCAAGCGAGTGAGCTTCCGCGCCGCGGACGAACGGCAGATGGGCGTGCAGAACAAGAGCCAGTGCCCCGTTGGCCACTTTTCCGTCCCATCAACCGTGTGAATGTACCGGGATTTCTGGCGGGATTTACAAGATTGCCACTGGCTTACTCGCTTAGAGTGGTCTTACTCATAGTCATTCCGACTAAATCGCGTCGAGGCTTTTGCCATGGCCCACGACCCAGGCCGCGTTTTGATCTTCGACACCACCCTCAGGGATGGTGAACAATCACCGGGAGCCAGTCTCAATCTTGAGGAGAAACTGGCGATCGCGCAGCAGCTGGCGAGACTGGGCGTTGATGTGATCGAGGCGGGTTTTCCCTTCGCGAGTCCTGGGGACTTCGCAGCTGTCCAGCGCATCGCCCAGCAGGTCGGTGGAGAACACGGGCCAGTGATCTGTGGGCTGTCGCGGGCGTCGAAAGGCGACATCAAGGCCTGCGCGGAAGCGGTGGCTCCTGCTCCACGCAGACGGATTCACACGTTCATCGCAACCAGCGATATTCACCTGGAACACAAGCTGCGAAAAAGTCGAAAGGAGGTGCTGGCCATCGTCCCCGACATGGTGGCTTACGCCCATTCACTGGTCGATGATGTTGAGTTCTCCTGCGAAGACGCAGGACGCAGTGACCCGGAATTTCTTTACGAAGTCATCGAGGCAGCGATCGCTGCAGGCGCCACCACCATCAATATTCCCGACACGGTCGGTTACACCACACCGACTGAGTTCGGTGAGCTGATCGCTGGTATTGATCGCCATGTTCCCAACATCGGCGATGCGGTGTTGTCCGTTCATGGACATAACGATCTCGGTCTTGCCGTCGCCAACTTCCTGGAGGCTGTCAAGAACGGAGCGCGACAGCTCGAATGCACGATCAACGGCATTGGTGAGCGAGCCGGTAACGCTGCCCTTGAAGAATTGGTGATGGCGTTGCATGTGCGCCGCCGCTATTTCAATCCCTTCTTTGGCCGCGATGCGGACTCGCCGACTCCACTCACGGCGGTGCGCACTGAGGAGATCACCAAAACCTCACGTCTGGTTTCCAACCTCACCGGCATGGTGGTGCAGCCCAATAAGGCGATCGTGGGCGCCAATGCGTTTGCCCATGAATCGGGGATCCACCAGGACGGTGTTCTCAAGAACCGGCTGACCTACGAAATCGTCGACGCCCGCACTGTGGGTCTCAGTGACAACCGCATTTCCCTGGGCAAACTCAGTGGTCGAAGTGCCGTGCGCGCGCGTCTGGAAGAGCTGGGCTACAACCTCAGTCGTGAGGATCTCGATGACGCCTTCGCTCGTTTCAAGGACCTTGCCGATCGCAAGCGCGAAATCACCGATCGCGATCTTGAAGCCATCGTCAGTGAGCAGGTTCAGCAGCCGGAGGCCCGCTATCAGCTGAAGCTGGTGCAGGTGAGTTGCGGCAGCAGCCTCAGCCCCACCGCCACGGTCACCCTGGCGGATGAGGATGGCAAGGAGCAGACCATGGCGTCGATCGGCACCGGTCCTGTGGATGCTGTGTGTCAAGCCCTCAATGCTCTGGCTGGGGAGCCCAATGAACTCGTTGAGTTCTCCGTGAAGTCGGTGACCGAGGGCATTGATGCCATCGGTGAGGTGACCATCAGGCTGCGACGCGACGGCGAGTTGTATTCGGGTCATTCCGCTGATACGGATGTGGTGGTGGCTGCGGCTCAGGCATTCGTGAATGCACTGAATCGTCTGGTTGCTGGGACTGCACAACAGGCTTTGCATCCCCAGAGGGACACAGCACCTCTTGATGCCCGCCCCACTCTCTGAATTGATGCAGTCCTCCGTTACTCGAGACCCAGCGGGCCAAGCTGGGCTTCGTGCCGGGGCGTTGCTTCAGCTGTTGCTGCTGATTTTGCTGGCACTTGTTGTGCTTGTGCCCCTTCTCTGGCTGGTGAGCACGTCTCTGAAGGGCCCAGCAGAGGACATTTTCACGAGTCCTCCTGGCCTGTTGCCCTTGCAACCCAGTCTTGATGCCTACGCACGGCTGTTCCAAGACAACCCACTAGGTCGATACCTGTTCAACAGCACAGTGGTCAGCCTGTTGGCTGTGGTAGCCAATCTGCTGTTTTGTTCCCTGGCTGCCTACCCCCTGGCACGAATGCGCTTCACCGGGCGTGGCTTGGTTCTGGGCTTGGTGGTCGCCACCATCCTCATTCCGTTTCAGGTGGTGATGATCCCCCTGTATCTGCTGATGGTGCAGCTGGGACTGCGCAACACCCTGATGGCTCTTGTCATTCCCCAGGCAGCAACCGCCTTCGGCTTGTATCTGCTCCGTCAGAGCTTTCTTGGCGTTCCTGCTGAGCTGGAAGAGGCTGCTCGAATGGATGGCTGCAGCAAGCTCGGTGAGTGGTGGAACGTGATGATTCCAGCCGCACGAGCTGATCTCATCACCTTGGCAATGTTTGTGTTCATCGGCACTTGGAGCGATTTCCTTTGGCCATTGGTGATCCTGGACGATCCTCAGCTGTTCACACTGCCGCTGGGTCTGCAGCAGCTGGCCAGCAGTTTTTCCCTCGATTGGAGAATTGTGGCCGCAGGATCTGTGATTTCGATTCTTCCGGTGCTGCTGCTGTTCATCCTTCTGCAGCGCTTCATTCTTCCCAGTGCCAGTGGCGATGCGGTTAAGGGCTGATGATTGGCTGCTGAGCTGAAGGCGGTGGCGATGGCAGCTCTGGAGAAGATGGCCGTGCGGGTGGTGTTGTTCGCTCAGTGTCCCGCTCGTCCGTAAGGTCTGAACCCTGTTTGGATGGGGACGGTGTCTCGAGCCTGTTCCAGAGGGCCCGTTCCCGATCACCGGAAGCACGCTGCCAGCTTTCCAGATTGCCGATTTGCCTCTGCAGCGCTTGTTGTCTTGTCTGTAGAACTCCCAGCTGCTGTTCGATCAGTGCTTGGCTTCCTTCCCTGTTACGCAGCTCGACAACTTCGAGTCCGTCAAGCTGCTTCACCAGATCCTGAATGATGCGTTTCTGTTGTTGCAGAGACTGCCAGAGAACAATGAACATCACCAGCAGGAATGGAAATCCAGCTGCGGGGATGACAATCCAGAGGCGATCACGCATTGCTCTCTGGGATGGGTCAGTTGCAGCCTTGAACAGAAATGCGGTAGCTGAATCCTGTTGAGTTGGGATCGCTACCTGCACCGATCTTGAAGTTCACCTGGTTGACCTGTTTGCCCTGGGGCACTGTGAATGGTCCGAATTCCTTGCCTGTGCCGATTGGAGGAGTCATCGATTCTTTCACCACGCGCAGATTGCTGCCGTCGGTGAACTTCAAGAATGCTTCAACTGGATAGGTGCCACTGGCTGTGGAGTCCGCGGTGAAAAAAAGCTTGAAACTGCTGTATGGAGCATTGACAGCAAAGTCTGTGTTCCAGTTTGTGCGGCCGATCAGCTTCTCTCTACTGACCCTTTTTTTGACGATGTTGCTGCCGCCATTTCCGCCGACTGGAGGGAGAAAGTTGCAACCAGCCTGTGCTGCTGATAAGCCTGCTTCAAGGCTGATCAGACCAACACTCAGGCCGAGCAGAGCAGTCGTGAAACGGGGGGTCCTCATGGTCTTTCAAAGTCCTTCGCGATGTCTAGCAATGGTCTGATGGAATGGGGTTCTGATCACTGCACGCTGCTGTTTATGTCCCTTCAGGATCTCGATACCCTTCTCCAGCAACGCCACAACGAGCAGGACCTGGCACAGCAACTCTCGGAGCCTGTGTCTGTCGAAACCTTGATCCAGCTCGGACGTGAGCGTGGACTCTCGATCACCGAAGACGACGTGATCAGCGCTCAGTTGAGGGAAGATTCCGACGCTCCGTCCGCTGAGCTGCAAAAGCGTATGGCAGATGAGTCCAGGCGGTTAAGGCATTTCATTCAGGGTTGACTGAAGATCAGAACTCAAACTCAGCCTTGCTGAAAAAATGATCAAGGTCTGTTTTGAGTTATGGCATTGAACACACTTGCTTTCAGCTTGATCACACAACATGGACTACGTGCTGAGTGAGATCACAGTGCTTTGTCTTCACACAGTTTTGCCAACACGTTCAAACCATCTTCACCACGTCGGGCGTCTGGCCAAACACTTCACCGATCCAGAGTGCGTGCGTCACTGCTCCTTCGTGAGTATGAAATTCCCATGCTGATTCAGGGCTGGAGCTGCGCTCAATTTCCTGGCTTTCGTCGTTGACCCGCAGGTAGTGACCGGAGTTCGCGTAGCGCAGAACATACCGCTCAAGGAGTGATGATCTCATCATGAATCTCTGCGAGACATGAACTCTGCCTAGCCAGCTTTATGCAGCCAGTGGCGGTGACTTCAGCTTTTCGTGGGTTTTCCTTTGCCTGATTGATTATCAATCTCCTGATATCGGCTGCTCCGAACCCAGGTCAAGGGCTGCTGCAAGGTGACACGCAGTTGAAAGCCGCCTTTGCGAAACCAAGGTTCTTCAACTGGAGCGATCAGAGAGGGTTGCAGGTGCCAGCTTTGCTGGAGGTATGTCTCAATCAGCGTCTGCCCAGGGTGCTCATCACGCTGCCAATGCACGAGCGCCAGTTCCTCCGTGCTCGATTGAAGTGTGGCAATCCTGCCGAGAGGGCCAGCATCCTGATCGATGTCCACTCGTTCATCAAGGGTCTCTCGCACGACGAACAGGCGCAGACGGCTCTGGGTCGTGCGTCCATCCAGGCAATATTTGTAGAGGTAGAGCTGTCTTGCTCGTGCGAACAAAGGCGCGGGAGCACGGCTCAGAAGTGCTGTGTAAGCGTCAGTGAGAGCTTGACTTGGCATCGCGCGAGGAGGGCTAGGTCAACACTCCGGGATGGCGCATCCCTCTGTGCCGTGGAACACTGTAGACAGATGCAAAAGTGGACCTATGCCTGAGTCCGGTTGCCCTCTGTACAGGCTTATGGCATTGGACGGGCAGCCGCATCCGGTTTTAGATGCTCCCTATGAATCGATCGCTGCGGCGGAAGCGGCGGCCATCCGCTGGTGTGCTGGACAGGGGCGTTCGATGTCGGTGGTTCAGCGCGGGATTGCCTTAGAGGTACAAACCCGCTGCGGGGCTTGGCGCACCCTTGGTTATCCCAGTGCTTGCCTGTTGGAGTCTGGGAGCGGTGTCGGGGCTCCCTGAGATTATTTTGAGCGCGCGATCTTGTTGGTTGTGCTCCTGGGGACACGTCTCTCGTCGTGATCTAACTCGCTTGCGTCCTTGTTGGATCACGTTCGACCATGGAGGAAGTTGGCTGAGCGATTCGTGCGGGTAAGCGTTGATCTGTGTTTGGTTCCGCTGGGGGTTGGTGTGTCGTTAGGGCCTTCGATCGCTGAGTGCCAACGGGTGATCAACGCTTCCGGACTGGATCATCAGCTCGGACCTGATGGCACAGCCATCGAAGGAGGCTGGGATGAGCTCTTCGCTTGTGTGAAGGCCTGTCATGAGCGGCTGCATCAGGAAGGAGTGCAGCGGATTCACGCCACACTTCGCGTCAACACTCGCATTGATCGCATCCAGTCGTTTCGCGACAAGGTGAACAGCGTGAATCGCCTGATGCCGTGAATCGCGACAGGAGGGATGCCAATTGTGTCCAGCGTGTCTTGAATGAGACCAGGAACTGGAGAGATTGGTTTGTTGGGTCTGGCCCCGTCGGTTCGAGTGCGTACCTTTGCTGCGCTGGCGCTGACTCTGGTCGCGCCTTTCTTCCCCGGATCGTCTAAGGCTGAGACCTGGGACAGGATCGGAAGCTATGCCGCTCTTATTCGTCGAGCGGGAACGCACACTCTGGTGGCTAAGGATTGTCCGTCCGCGCTTCTGGGTGCTTTCCATGCGCCCCGCAATGCCCTGCTGCTCTGTGCCAACAACATCGAGGACGATCCAAGGCAGGTCTGGGTGGTTCTTGCCCACGAGTCAGCCCATGTCATGCAGCACTGTCATGGCGGGCCGTTGCTCGCTGATCACCAGGTCGGCAACGCCCTCGCGCGCATCGAAGCTCAATCCAGAACCACCTTCCAGGAGCTGCGTCTGTATCACCAATCGCAGCGCCGCGATGAAATCGAGGCACGTCTTGTGCAGGGGATGCCCCCCGACGAAGTGGAAGCCCTGTTTCGCAGTTTCTGCGCCGAACGTCTGAGTGATCGCAAGGTTGCTCAACCCCCTGCTGCTCTTTGATCTCCGTTCTGAGCAGTCCTCAAGCTGAAGCTGGAGCAGCATGCTCGTCCCAGCGAAACTGGTTAAGCCGGATGGGGAACGGACCTTACGGTGTGCAGATGTGTGGCATCTCTCCATGGGTCCGCGGCTCAACGGCTATTGGTTGATGACCTGGCTTGGCCTGGTGGCCAATCTGATCGCTCTGCCAGTGATTGGACTCCTGGCATTTCGAGAAGGAACCTCCTCGGGCATCGCCATTACCAACATCAGCCTTGCCTTTTCTCTGGCTTGGCCCGCTGCAATTGTGGGCATCGTGGCTTCAGCTGGCCTGCTGGCGCAGCGTCGCTGGGGTGTGATCCTGGCCATTGTGGCCTTGTCAATGAGCCTTGCAGGGGCTATTCCCTATGGTTTGGTTCGCTTAGTCCTCGGTTTAGAGCCGCAGACGATGGGTGTGGGGCCTGTCCTGCTCGGGTTGATCAATGTGCTGGCGCTGATCTACTGGTGTCGCCCATCCCACCGGCGTGGCGTAAGGCTTTGATCCCTTGGCAGCAACGGCTCCTCAGCTCGCCGGTTGTTCGCTCATTTACGAGCATCCGGAGTATCTGGTGGTTGATAAGCCATCAGGCCTGCTGAGTCAGCCCGGACTTGGTTCCCGTCAAAGCGATTCCCTGATCACACGACTTCAGGACTGTTGCCCTGAGCTTCGCTTGGTGCATCGCCTCGATCGGGATACGTCAGGACTCATTCTTGTGGCCAGAAATCAGAGCAGCCTCCGGTCGCTCAGTGCTCTGTTTGCTGTGCGCAGAGTTCATAAGCTGTACCTCGCTGATGTGGTCAGGCCCTTGTCAGGCAGGCGAGGAAGCATTCAGCTTCCTCTGGCCAGGCTGCAGCGTATGCCGCCTGTGTATGGACCGCATCCTGATGGCAAGCCCTGTTGCACGCTCTGGCGAAAGTGGACGCAATCAACCAATTGCACGCGCCTGTGGTTGCGTCCCTTAACAGGCCGTTCCCATCAGTTACGTGCCCATCTGGCTGCTGTGGGGGCTCCCATCTCTGCTGATCGCATCTATACCTCCTCCGACGCTCTCGGCCCCATGCATCTGCATGCTTATGCGCTCAGTTTTAAAGACCCTTTTGACAACCGACGGGTTCGTGTGCGCTCTGCACTCCCATCTTGGGCACAGCAGGACTGGGCTCAGGTGGATTGGCCTCAAGCGGAGAAGCTGCGCTTTGCCGGAATGGGATAGGGAATGCGGCGATGACGCATTCTTCGCCACACTCGGACGAATGAATGCATCACCAGTTCCAGTTCGGCCCGACTGAGGCTGCTCTGGCTCAGTTGTCCGTCGCTGATTCGTGCCTCCACGATCCGTTTGACCGTGTCACGAGCTTCCTGATCACTGGTGTCTGGAGGCAGCGAGCGCAACGCCGCCTCACAGCCGTCCGCCAACATCATGATCCCTGTCTCCTTGGAGCGAGGCGTTGGTCCGTGATAGCGGAAGCGTTTCTCCGAGATTTGAGGGTTCTGCTGACGGGCTTGATGCAGGAAATACCCCATTCGCAGCGTGCCCTGATGTTCAGGGATGAAGTCGGCAATGGGGCGCGGAAGCCGATGTCGTCGCGCCAATTTCAGCCCTTCATCGACGTGCGCTTGGAGCACTCCTGCACTGGCTAAGGGGTCGTTCAGCTGAGTGTGTGGATTCTCTCCACTGGTCTGATTTTCGATGAACCAGTTGGGGGCATGAAGCTTGCCTACATCGTGATAGAGCGAGCCTGTTCTGATCAGGTCGACATCAGCGCCGATCGACCGCGCACCCTCCTCGGCCAAACCGCAGATCATCAGTGTGTGTTCAAAGGTGCCTGGGGCCTCTGCAGAAAGCCTCCGAAGCAACGGGCGCTCCTGATCGGCCAGTTCCATCAACCGCGCTCTTGTCAGCAACCCAAAGGAGCTTTCCAGCAGAGGAATGATCAGGATCGTCAGCATCATCGCCAGCCCCAGCACTAGAGCTTCCGATGCGAGTTCACCTGCATCGGAAGGCAGGCGAATCCATGACCCTGCAAGCGGTTGGCCCTCTCGGCTTATCAGCACAAGCTCAGCCAGCCATGCACCTACTGGCAGCAAGACAGCGAGTTGCAGCAGCTGGGCTCTGCTTCGCAAACGACCTGCCTGCAATGCAGCGATGGTGGCCGTGGCTGCGGCAATCAGCAGGCGCCCTTCGCCTAGGCCTGTGACTGGGGTGGGCCAGAGAAGACTGGCCACAGCCATCCAGGCCAGTGCACTTGTTGTGCCTAGACCTTGAGCCAGGAGAAGGGTGGGCGGCACGATCACAGCCAGAGGGCTCACTGAGGCGCCGAACCACAGTTTGCAGGCCTGGCTCAGCAGCAATAGACCCAGAGCGAGCAGGCCATGGGGTGCCTCGAGGCAGGGACGTTCGCGGCGCATGACCAGCAATAGAACCCCACAGCTGGCCAGTGCTTCTGTGAAACGAGTGATCCAGATTCCCAGCTTCGGACTGCGATTCACCATCCCGAAGAAATCCAGGACGTCATAGGCCTGAGAGCTGATCGACTCCCCCTTGCGGGTGATGAGATCGCCTCGATTGACTTCAATCGTGGGGATGCCTTGTTGGGTAATCAGGTCTTCGATCAGTCGCTGGCTCCGCACCGGATCGGTTTGAAGGTTGCTGGCGCCTTGGAGCGTGGTGGTCAGTACCTTGCTGCCCAGACTGCGCCCTGGTTTTTCGACGTTGTTGAGGTCTTCGAGCTGCAGGTCGCTGGCCCGTTGCAGCTGTTCCTGTGCAAGTGTGTTGACAAGCCCCTGACTGAGCATCCTGTCAAGGGCTCGGCGCAGGGCCATATCCCAGACTCGACGCTCATCTTGGGTTCTTTTTTCCAGCCACAGCTGCTCATCCATAGTCAGATTCACGGGTCCGATTCGTTCGGCGTCATCGCTTTTGGCGACCCGTTCCAATTCGCTGAGATGTCGCTCCAGCCGCATGCGGATTTGCTCATTTTCCTGAGGATCCAGAACCTGCACGAAGGTGCTCGATCCGAGGCTTGATCGCCTCTGTTCCAGTGCTTCGCTATCAACAACTCTTGCGTTTTTTGGGGCTACTGCATCGAAGGGGGCGGCCAGACCTGGCCGTAGGTCGGGTTCCACTAGCCAGGGCCAGCTTGAAACCAGCGCCACCAGCACACAGAGGATCAGCAGTGTGGCTTTCTGCAGCCTGTTCCAGCGCAGCACCGGTCGGCGCGGTGATTCGCTCCTGAGCCAGGACCTCCATAGACGTGCAAGGCGATGCGAACGCAAGTCAGCCGGGAGCATCCAGCACAAACGCTAGCTCTGCTGGAGCGGCATGCTGGATTCACGTGCATCGGATGTCAATGGCCCTCAGGTTGGATGGCAAGGCCCTGGCCAAGACGCTCGAGCTAAGGCTCCAGTCTCAGATCCAATCCGCGAGTCAGTCCGCCTGTCGTCCGCCGGGGTTGGCTGTTTTGCGTGTGGGTGACGATCCTGCCAGTGCGGTCTACGTGGCCAATAAGGAAAAGGCCTGTGCCCGTATCGGTGTTGAGAGTTATGGATCTCACCTTCCGGCAGATGCTTCGGCTGAGCAGGTGTTACGGGCAATCCGTGCGTTGAATGACGATCCCAGAGTGGACGGGATCCTGTTGCAGCTTCCCCTGCCGCAGGGACTTGATGAAACACCTCTGCTGGCTGCAATCAATCCTGAAAAGGATGCCGATGGTTTACACACGCTGAATCTGGGCCGGTTGCTCAAGGGAGAGCAGGGTCCCCGCAGCTGCACTCCGGCCGGCGTGATGGCGATGCTGCGCAGTGCTGACATCGATCCGGCGGGTCGTCGTGCTGTGGTGATCGGACGCAGCATTCTGGTGGGGCAGCCAATGGCCCTAATGCTTCAGGCCGCGAACGCAACGGTGACCATTGCGCATTCGCGAACCAAGGATCTCGCTGTCCTAACCCGTCAGGCAGACATTCTCGTTGTGGCGGCCGGTCGTCCGGAAATGCTTGGAGCCGAGCACGTGAGCCCAGGCACGGTTGTGGTGGATGTTGGGATCCATCGTCGTCCTGAGGGGGGGCTTTGTGGTGATGTCAAGGCAGCAGAGCTGGAGCCCATTGCCGCAGCACTTTCTCCCGTGCCCGGAGGCGTTGGCCCCATGACCGTCACGATGCTGCTGGTGAACACCGTTGTGGCCTGGTGCCGTCGCCATGGGGTCGATCACGATCTGGCTGACTTAATCATCTGATGGTGCTTGCGGGCCCGTCGGCCTGACAGAATTCGCCCAGCATTGCGCTCCCCATGACCGCCACGGCGACCAGCCCTGAAGGCGTTCCGCCGCCGGGTGAGCCTCAGCAGAGCTTTGATTTCAAGGCTTATTTGAACCAGTCCCGCGAGCGGGTCGAAGCTGCACTGGATGCCTCGATGGGGCCTGAGCGACCTGAATCTCTCAGGGATGCGATGCGCTACTCCCTGCTGGCGGGAGGGAAGCGACTTCGCCCGATTCTTTGCCTTGCTGCCTGTGAGCTTGTAGGCGGTGATGCCTCACAGGCCATGCCCACGGCGGTGGCGGTTGAGATGATCCACACCATGTCGCTGATCCATGACGATCTGCCGGCAATGGACAATGACGACCTCAGGCGTGGCCGACCCACCAACCACAAGGTCTACGGCGATGCCATGGCCATTCTCGCCGGTGATGCACTGCTCAGTCGCGCCTTTGAGATGGTGGCGGTGCGGAGTGCTGATGTGCCTGCCGAGAGGTTGGTGAAGGTGGTCGGAGAGCTCGCCATGGTCTCCGGTGCTCCTGGCCTGGTGGGCGGACAGGTGGTTGATCTGGAATGCGAAGGCAAACAAGTCGACCTCGAGACGCTGGAATACATCCATCTGCATAAGACCGCTGCGCTGCTCAGAGCCTGCGTGGTTACGGGCGCATTGATCGGCGGCGCCAATGATGCCCAGGTCCAGGCCATGCGCACCTACGCCAATGGCATCGGCCTGGCGTTCCAGATTGTGGACGATATTCTCGATGTCACTGCCAGTAGTGAAGTCTTGGGAAAGACGGCGGGCAAGGATCTACTGGCGGACAAGACCACCTATCCAAAACTGCTCGGCCTGGAGCCTTCGAGAACCCGCGCCCTTGAATTGGTGAGAGATGCTAAGGCCGCTCTGCAGCCTTGGAAAAACAAGGCGCATCCTTTGCTGGCTCTGGCCGATTACGTGGCCAGTAGGGATCGTTGAGTATGGATGAGGTCTCTCTGAGCATCCCCCTGCAGATTCTTGACAATGGAGTTCTGGCTTGGGGGCTTGCAGCTTGCGGTCTGGCTCAACTGTCGAAGTTGTTGATTGAACTCGTCGCCTTCCGTCGTTGGAGGCCTGCGGTGCTGTTCGAAACCGGTGGGATGCCGTCCAGTCATGCAGCACTTGTGAGCGGTACGGCCGCGGCGGTGGGTTGGCAGGAGGGATTCGCCTCTTCCGTTTTTGCTCTGGCAGCCACAGTGGCGTTTGTGGTGATGTACGACGCCAGCGGTATTAGGCGTGCTGCCGGCTTTACCGCTGAACGGGTCAATGCCTTGCCGGAGTCTCTCTGGAAGACACCCTTCGAGAAACCACTCAAGGAACGTCTTGGGCATTCCCGAACGGAAGTTCTGGTCGGAAGCCTGTTGGGCCCGATAGTTGCCTTGCTTGGCCTCAATTTTCTGGGATCACCGCTTCAATTGACGTTACTGATCACCAACGCTCTGGGGTGACGTCATTTCCCCATGCTGAACTGAGCCTCACCGAGGATCAACACAAGGCTGCAGAAGCCTTCTCTGATTGGCTGCAGCAGAATGACTCTGGCCTTCCCTTTGTCCTCAGCGGCTATGCCGGCAGTGGCAAGACCTTTCTGTCGATGCGCTTGCTGAGGCAGGTGGAAAGCAGTGGTCTCTGTTGGACCGTCGTGGCTCCAACCCACAAAGCTGTGGGTGTTTTACGGCAAGCCCTCAGTCTCGAAGGTCTTCAGCCCACCTGGTACCCCTCCACGATCCATCGCTTGCTGCGTCTGAAGCTCAAGCGACAGGGTGATCGGGAGCTTTGCGAATCCACTGAGCAAACTGCCGGAGCGTTGGAGCATCTCGGTCTGGTGCTGGTCGATGAGGCCTCCATGGTCGACAGCTCGCTGCTGTCGATTGCTTTGCAGTGTGCTCACCCGTTCAAAACACGCTTGGTGTTTGTGGGTGATCCTGCCCAGTTGCCACCGGTGGGTGAAAGCGAAAGCCCTGTGTTTGGCATGAATCGTGCTGTTTCTGCTTGTTTGCGTGAGGTTGTTCGTCATCAGGGACCAGTCCTTCAGCTTGCCAGTTGTCTGCGCGATGGTCGTTTGCCCTGTGAAGTGCCACCGCTGCTGCCTCCTGTTCGCTCTGATCTGGGTCAGGTGGGCGTGCTGAACCGAAGCGACTGGTTATCGCGTGCGCAGGAGGGTCTGCGCCAGGCCGCGGCCTGTGATAACCCTGATGCGGCTCGAATCCTCTGCTACACCAATCGCCGACTGGAGGCTTTGGTGCCCCATGCCCGCAGGGCTATTCATGGAGAGATGGCGGATCAGATGGCCGTGTTGCCCGGTGAGGTGTTGATCACGCGTACAGCAGTGATGGCACCGGCGTCCAGCGACGGGGGGGAGACCGGCGAGGAACCCGACCTGGTGCTGGGTTCTAATCGAGAACTCGTCGTTGAAGATGTGACTCCGGAACGCTGCGACCTGGCGGAGTTCGGAGTTTCCGGTGAAGCGCAGCTGTCGTTGGCCGGGCTGGGTGTGCCTGTGATTGAGACCCTCAATGCCAAGGTTCGCAGTGGAGAGCTTGAGCTCAATCTGCGCCTTCAGCCTCCTTCTGGAAGCCAGGCGAGGGAGCAACTCGATGCACTGCTGAAGCGTTTGGCTCAGGAAGCAAGGAATGCTGGAAAACGGGGCGGGCGACCGCTGTGGCGCCGCTACTTCCTGGTGAGGGATGCTTTCGCATCACTTGGGCCTGCTGCGGTGCTCACGGTGCATCGCAGTCAGGGCAGCAGCTTTGGTGAGGTTTTTGTTGCCGATGATGTGTTCCCCCGCAGCCTTGATCGTCTCGCGCCTGAGCGGCGGGTGTTTCATCAACAGCTGGCCTATGTGGCTGTCAGTCGTGCCAGGCATGGGGTTTATCTGGTGGGTGATAGCCAATGCAATGCAGCATCCTGGAACAAGGCTTTGCGCGGGATGGGCTAGCAGTCATGGCCTTGCCAAAGCATGCTTGTGGTCCGGTTCAGATTGCTGTGATGCCGCTGACGCCCTGCCATCCCAGGTAGATCCCCAGCCCAAGGCTGACCCCACCGACCAGAAGACTGCCCCGGGCAAACAGCACCGATTTGCCTTTCTCAAGCAGGGGGATCACTTTGTCGCGGCCGATGACAACTGCAACAAAAGGAGTGAGCAGAAACAGGCTGGCTCCGAATGTGAAAGCGAACAGGCCGACCGCTTCCTGCCAGGTGGGTAACTGTGCGGAAAGAACCACTCCTGCTGACTTGGCAAACAGCACGATGTCATCAGGACTAATGATTTCACCGATCGATCCCAGCACGAGCAGCAGCGGTAGCGGCATGGCCAGGAAACGATCGATGCCTTTCGTCCAGGCCGGTGGCTCCGAACCCTCGGTGAAGGATTTGATCAGTTCTCGCCCACCAATGGCGACCAGCGCGCCACCTGCCAGTAGATCCAAGCCGGTGCGGTGATGGGAGCCATGACTCATGTCCAGCAAAAGCGAATGCCCCACCGTCACCAGCAGCGTTGCTGCGAGAAGCGTGGTGATCACCCAGGTTGCGACAAACCATCCGCCTCTTTTGATGGGGTTCGGACCCAAAAGCAGCAGCAAGAGAACGGCGATATGGATCGGTGAGAGGCCAATGCCTGTGCCATAGGCCAGAAGTTCCGCCCAGAGGGTTGTGTCGCTCATCAGAACCGGCAGTCAGCAGGCGCATTCCAGCGCACGATCGCATGCTTTCCATGTTCGAAACCGAGCACACAGATACTTCCAGTGCTCAACATCAGCAGCCTGCCGCCCACAGCTCCAAGGCCGAGCCAGGTCCCGGCCAAGGCCCGCAGAAGATGTCCATGCGCAAACAGTGCCACGTCTCCATCTCCTGGGGATTCCAAAGCAATTCGAATCGCGGTTTCGCAGCGTTTTTGCACGGCTTCAGCGTCTTCGCCATTGGGACAGCCATGGGAGAACACGCTCCAGTCCGGCACCGTGCGCTGGATCTCCGGAGTGGTGATTCCCTCGTAATCACCGTAATTCCATTCCAGCAACTCCTTCATCACAATCATGTTTGCGCCCAGTCCGCCCAGTTCGCAGGTTCGGCGAGCGCGTTGCAGAGGTGAGCTAAAGACGGCAGCGAAATGCTGTTGATTCAGGACAGGAGCCAGTTGACGTGCTTCTTGCTCACCCTCTGGAAGCAGAGGGAGGTCGGTATTACCTGTGTGACGTCCGTTGCGAGCCCACTCGGTTGCTCCATGTCGAAGGAGCCAAAGCTGGCGTTGTTTTGTCATGGCCAGAAAGAGCCTTCTCTTTCCAGATTGTGACCTTCAGGGATTGATTTGGCTTCGTCTGCAACCGCTTGCGAGCTTGTTATCAGTGACGGATCTCGAACCAGTCGGCACCGGTGATCGGTATCTGGCAGGGCCTCACATGACGAACTCTCGCTTCGCTTGGACCCTGTTCACACCAAAGTCTCAGCTCGTTGAGGGGAAGCTGATCGCCTTCGGCTTGCACCTCCACTCTGCCGTCATCCAGATTTCGGACCCAACCGCTGAGACCTAGTTCCAGAGCACGTCTTCGACAGGCCTGCCGGAAGCCAACACCCTGAACGGTCCCCTCCACCAGAAAACGCCAGCGTTCCTGAAGGGTGACAGAGCGCTGTCGGGAGTTGCGGGTCACAAAGCGGCGACGTTCCGCTTCACCGCGAAGTCGAGCGCGGCGCGCCATCTGCAGGGGATCGTCGAGGATCCTGCCCAATGGAGGTGGACCCAGCTTGCGTGGAGATTGGGCAGGTTCCATCCCTCTGCTCTGCGCCTCACTTTCCAACCTTCAACCTGCCACAGCGCCCCCAGGCTGCCAACGCTTTCATCTGATTCACTGCACAGTTCCCAGCGGTGGAACTCATGGCCCCTGAGCCTTTCACCCTTGCGCAACAACAGACTGTCGGACCTTGCCTCCATCAGTCTGTAGCCCACCTGTAGCTGCCCTCGTCTGGCTTCAAACGGCAAGAGACCAGCCATCGTCTGCAGAGTTCCATCTGGTCCGGCCAGACCTCGACCCAGCAGCAGCATCCCTCCGCATTCGGCGTAGATCGGCTTATCGCGAATCCATGCGTGCAGCGCTGAGAAGGTTGTCTTGCACTCGCTCAGCTGGTCTGCATGCAGCTCCGGGAATCCTCCTGGCAGGATCAGGCCTGTCGCCTCCGCTGGTGGAGCGGCATCGCTTAAGGGACTCCAGGGCAGCACCGGCATCCCTAGCAGCTCCAGGCACTCCTGCATCTCGGGGTAGCGGAAGTGGAAGGCCTCATCCTGTGCGACGGCCACCGGCAGAGATTGTTGTTGTGTGGTTTCCAGCGCTGGAGAGAAGACGCTTTGAACTGGGTCCGGTCCGGGCTTGGGTGCCTGCAGGAGCGTGCGGAACGATCCCATGTTGAGGTGCTGCTCCGCCAGAGAAGCCCAGCGCCCCAGTCGCTTTTGAAGGCAGCTGAGTTCATGGGCGGGAGCAAGACCCAGATGCCGGTTTGGCAGCTCCAGGCTCGGATCGTCCGGCAGGCAGCCCAGGCAGTGCACGCCGATCGCCGTGAGTACCTCCTCAAGCAGCTCCCGATGCCTGGGACTGCTCACACGATTCAGCACAACGCCAGCCAGGTTGAGGCGTGGGTCTAGATCTCTGAAGCCTTGAACCAGGGCTCCGAGAGAGCGGGCTTGACCTCCGGCATCCACCACCAGCACCACCGGAAGGCCCAGGGTCACGGCCACATCGGCGGTGCTTCCCTCGGAGCTGGCTCCAATGCCATCGAACAGTCCCATCACGCCCTCAACCAGGGTCATGTCAGAACGCCCGCCGTAACCGTTGAAACTCAGCTGGACCCAGTCCTCGCCACAAAGGGGCAGATCAAGATTTCTGCAGGGCTGTGTCGCCGCCAGCGAAAGCAGCTGCGGGTCCAGATAGTCGGGTCCGACCTTGAAGGGCTGAATACTGTTGCCAAGTTGGCGGGCCCAGGCAATCAGGCAGAGGCTGAGCAGGGTTTTTCCGCTGCCGCTGGCCGGAGCAGCAATCACGCAGGCCATGGTGTGAGCGGAGATGTTTGAGCGGGGCGACAGTAGAGACCCCGCTCAGCGGGGATTCAGCTGATCAGCTTGGCAGCCAGAGGGGCCGCTGAAGCGAGCAAAGGGTTGGTGGAGTCATGGCCGCCTTCTAGCTGGCGAGAAACATCCGCCTCCACTGGGGAATGTTGCACCGGAACGACTTCTTCAATCAACTCCATGCTGGCCATGCCTCCAGCTTCTAGCCGCATGCAGCCGCCGGACTCAGCGCAGAGAATCACACAGATCGCAGGCTGGTTGTCCGGCTTGCAGATCAGGCGCAGCCCCACAATCTGACCGGGATGAATGCTCGGTTGCCCCATGGGAACCGGCGACACGCGCATCTGAACATCAGTTCCATCAGTGCGCTTGAAGTTGGCGCTGATGCTCTGGTCAGAGTTGCGCTCGGTGTGCTGCAGCTGCCAACTCAGACGGTCGGCGATCCAGGATGCAAGAAGCAGTCCCTGGACTGGATGGTCGCCTTCGACATCAATATCGAGCTGAACCACGTGACCAAGGGCATCGCGGCGATGCGGTGGATCGAAGACCATGGCCAGGGTTTGATGCCAACTGCCAAGGCGCAGCCAATTGAGATCGTTAACCGCCTGCCCTGCTTCGATCCTGGAGGCCAGCAGGTTGAGGCAAAAACCAGGCTCTCCCAGGGCGGAGTCGATAATCAGCCGTCGCGGTGAGCTGGCAAGTTGCTGCAGCAGCTCAGGGGCTTCATCGAGGGCTCCGTTCCACCACACCCAGGAGGGGAGTTCTTCCGGCAACAGAGGATCAAGGATTGTGAGGCCCTGCTGCAGCGCAGGTTTGCCTCCACGCAACACCACCACATCCCCGCAGGCGACCGTTCCACCACCTTCTTCTGGAAGCGGGCAGTAGGCCGCCACCAGGGTTTCAAGGGGCTGTTCTGGATCGAGGCTTGGAGCCAGCGTGATCAGTCGCCGAGGGCGCAAGTTGCTGAGAGCTGCATCCACATGCTGACCTCGAAGATCCTCGCTGGTATGACCTCCATCCATTTGGCTGAGACAAGTCGCCACGGCTTCTGTGAGCGGTGGCGTGCTGATGGGCAGATCGCCATCCACGACTGCCTGACGTCCTGCGGCAATCAGCTGCGATCTCTGCACTCCGGTGATCGGTCCATCCAGGCGACCGGTGCGCACCAGCTGCTGTTCAACCCAGGCCGGTTGCCAAACGAGTAGGCAGAAGGTGTGGGCCCCGACGTTGTTGGGCTGGTCCCGCGACCAGAGTTGCTCTAGGTAGCCAGGTACTTCAGAGGGCGGCAGTTCGAGAGGGGTTTGAAGCGTGAGCTGGGGGGACATGGTGCAGCCAGTTAATGAGAACAGGTTGTGGTCAGTCGGATCTGGTCAGGGACGACGCCAGAGCAAGCCATCACGGGCAAGAAGAGCATCAGATGCAGCGGGCCCCCAAGTTCTTGACTCATAGGGGTGGATCGGTAGCTGCCAGGGGCTGTCTTCAATCAGCTCCAGAAGAGGGGTATAGAGACGCCAGGCTGCCTCCACCTCATCACTGCGAGTGAACAGCGTGGGATCGCCGAGCATGGCGTCGGCCAGCAGGCGGACATAGCCTTCATCGGATGGTTCTCCGAACGATTCGTCGTAGGAAAATTCCATCTCGACAGGTCGGCTACGCATTCCGGAACCCGGAGACTTCACTTCAAAACGGAATTCAGCACCTTCATCGGGCTGAATTCTCAACACCAGTTGATTGGCGGTTGGACCTCCTCCGGCGGCATCAAAAAGATGTACCGGTGCTTCCCTGAAGGTGAGCACCACTTCGCTGAGGCGCTTGGGCAGTCGTTTGCCTGTGCGCACATAAAAGGGCACGCCCTGCCACCGCCAGTTGTCGATGAAAAGTTTCATCGCCACATAGGTTTCTGTCGTGCTGTTGGCATCCACACCATGCTCCTGGCGGTAGCCGGGCAAGGGTGAGTCCTGGGTCCCACCCGGGCCATACTGACCACGGATGCAGCAGTTCCAGGGTTCGTTTTCATCTGCCAGCCGTGCTGCCTGAAGAACCTTCGCCTTTTCACTGCGGATCGCTTCAGGATCAAAGCGCCCAGGCGTTTCCATGGCTGTGATCGCCAGCATCTGGGTCAGGTGGTTCTGCACCATGTCCCTGAGGGCTCCTGATGTTTCGTAGTAGCCGGCCCGTTCCTCAACTCCGACCGTTTCAGCAGCTGTGATCTGAACACTTGAGATGTAGTTCCGATTCCAGATCGGTTCGAAGATGGTGTTGGCAAATCTCAGAACCATGATGTTCTGGACTGTTTCCTTGCCCAGATAGTGGTCAATGCGGAAGATCTGATTTTCTTGTCCACAGCTCTGTACGACTCGATTCAGGTTCTGAGCACTGCCGTAATCCCTGCCGAAGGGCTTTTCAATCACAACACGACTACGTTGCGGATCCTTCAGCAAGCCTGCGTCGGCCAGAGCACGGCAACCGCTGCCATAAAACTTCGGAGAAACTGATAAGTAGAAGGTGCGATTGCTGCGGGTGGCTCGCAATCTGTCGATCTCGTCGAGTCGGTGACCGAGCTTCACCAGATCTTCAGGTTTCTGAAGATCCACCGGTTCGTAGAACATTCCTGCTGAGAACTGTTCCCAGGCCGCACGGTTTTCATTGACCGTGGTTTCCATGGCTTCTGCCATCTTTTGGCGGAATTCCTCATCACTCCATGGGCGTCGGGCACATCCCAGCAATGCGAATTCACTTGGCAGGCGGCGCTGTTTAAACAGCTCGAACAACGCTGGCACCAACTTGCGATGCGTGAGGTCACCACTTGCGCCGAAGATCACCAAGCATTGGGGGGCGATCACTCGCTCCTGACGCAGGCCGACCCTCAGCGGGTTTGTCATCGTTGCGCTCATGACACCGAAAGCTCTGACGAAGGTTTAACCAGGAATCCCCGCGCTGACAGTGCTCCAGAACATCCCGCCATGTTTTGTCGTCGTCTCGGGACAACCCAAACAAAAAAAAGCCCACCGTTCGGTGGGCTTTTGTCCTGATCTGACTCTGAAAACTCAATAAGTCTCGACGTGCCAACGGTCAGCTTTCTTCAGCTGAGGACGTAGCTCTGCCCAGTCCAACCCCTTGGAGGCTGCAGCAGCTGTCATGGCCTCATCGATGCCGGGTTCCATTCCACGCAGACCACACATGTAGACATGCGTCTTGGGATCTTCGATCATCGAGAAGATTTCATCGGAGTGCTCCAGGACACGGTCTTGGATGTACATGCGACCGCCCTTGGTGTTTTTCTGCTCGCGACTGATCGCTTTTGTGTAGCGGAAGTTGTCAGGAAACTCCTCCTGATATTTCTCGAAATCGTCGTCATAAAGGAGGTTAGGAGTCTTCGGAGCACCCATGAAAAGCCACGCTTTGCCTCGGAACGTCCAACCATTTTTGTCACGTTCAGTGGCTTCAAACATGCGGCGCAGATAGGTCCGCATTGGGGCGATGCCGGTACCAGTAGCAAACATGATCACATTGGCTTCCTCATCCTCAGGAAGAAGCATCTCTTTGCCTACTGGGCCTGTGATCTTGACTTTGTCTCCAGGGTTGATGTCGCAGAGATAGGTGGAGCACACACCCTTGATTTCTTCGCCGGCTTCGTTCTGGTATTCGAGCTGTCGGACGCAGAGGGAAACAGTCTGGCCTGCCATGTCATCTCCATGGCGAGTACTGGCAATTGAGTAGAGACGAAGCTTGTGGGGCTTGCCTTTTGCGTCAGTTCCTTCGGGGATGATGCCGATCGACTGCCCTTCGACGTACTCGAGGTGGGGGTCACCACCACTGAGGTCGAATGTGATGTGCTGAACGCGTCCAATAGCCCCTTCTTGCAGAAGGCTGTAATTGCCGAGAACGGTTCCGACGAAAGGAGTTTTGGGCTTGTAGAGATTGACAGGAACCGATTGGTGAGCGGACTTTGCAGGAGCCTTGGAAGCATCCACTTTGGTTACAGGCTTGGTGGGAGCTTTGGATGCAGCTGCTTTGGAAGCAGGCTTTGCGGGAGCCTTTGCGGCTACCGATTTTTCAGCCTGCTTGGCTGAACCCTTGGAGGCGGAAGCCTTTGAGGAAGAAGCCTTGGCAGCAACAGCCTTAGCATTTGTAGCTTTTGTAGCCTGCGCACCTACGTGAATCGGCTCATTGTTTGGAATCACAGACTGAATCCGGCCACCTCTGCCATTAATGGTTTGAACAGTGGTTTGCAGGCGGTCGTAGGAGACGGTGATTCGCTCTTCTGATCGAAGGTGTTTGCCGGCCTGCAGCCAGACAACGACCAGCGTGAACATCCGTTCGTTGTAGCTGCTGGTACCCGCCGAGCTGACACGCATGGAATGTCTGTTCCCTTGAAAGATCGCGCGATCATAGTCGTGTCATCAAGAGCAAGCCCAAGTCGTCCTTACCCTCACATCAGATTGCGGTCTGGCCTTCAGCCTGACTTTCATTAGGATTTCGTTGTTACCTTTTTCAGGTTGAACTTCGCCGACTCCTTGCCGACTCTTCAGCGAGCAACCAGAGGCCGTCAGCAGACGATTGAGCAGACCATCGAGCGTCTGCCTCAGGGCGTTCGTCGCTTGGCTGTTCAGCTGCGAACCGATCAGACAGTGGACCACCTTTGGCAGGTGCTCACTGACTACGAAGGACTTAGCAAATTCATCCCCAATCTCAGCAGCAGCAAGCTGATTGAGCGTGCTGGAAATCGAGTGACTCTCGCTCAGGTCGGCAGTCAGCAACTGGTTTTAGGCCTCAAATTCTCGGCTGAAGTGAAGCTTGAACTCATGGAGCATCGTCCAGAAGGATTGCTCCAGTTCAGAATGTTGAAAGGTGATTTTCGTCGTTTCGAAGGCGCTTGGCGTTTGCAGGCTGTTCCTGATCAAACTCTTGTGCTGTACGAGCTCACAGTTCAGGGATGTCTGGGAATGCCAATTGCACTGATCGAACAACGTCTGCGGCAAGACCTCAATGACAACCTTCTCGCGGTTGAGCAAGAAACTATCCGACGTTTCACTGAGGCCTAAAAGGTTCTCTCTGTTTGAGCTTTTTTAGGTCCTTAAATGAGGCCCTGAAATGATGATCAATTGTCATAAAAAACATCCACAGAATGGATGTGTTGCAAAGCAAAGCAAATCAATCAATACCCCCAAGGGGATTCGAACCCCTGTCGCCTCCGTGAAAGGGAGGTGTCCTAGGCCTCTAGACGATGGGGGCGAGGCCGTGCTCTCAGGTGTTCTCCCGGGCACCAAATGAAATTACGGTTCCGACTGACCCTCCGTCAAGGCAGTGATCAAGTTCTCCTGTCCTTGTCCTTGCCAGACAGGCACATTGAAGGTGAAGCAGGCTCCTTTTCCTGGTTCTGAGACAACCCAGATGCGTCCACCATGAACCTCAACGATTCGTCGGCAAACGGAGAGCCCTACTCCAAAGCCAGATGTTCCTCCTGAGGTTTGGGGAAGTCGCACACGGTCTAGAAAAATGCGTTGTTGTTCTGCTTCTGGGATGCCAGGACCGCTGTCGCTGACACTCACCTGCACCCATTGACTGGTGCGATGCACCATGGCCAGTGCAATCGTGCCGCCGTCCTGGGTGTATTTGAGCGCGTTCTCCAAAAGATTGAGCAGCACCTGACGCATGCGCCGCTGATCTGCGAAGACGAGCGGCAGATCTGCCGGAATGTCGGTGTTGATGGTTACGTCCCTGCCGAGCCAGAGCTTTTCCAGTTCAAGGATGGCTTCTGCGGCAATGCTGGCCAAATCCAGTCGCTGGGGGTTGAAAAGAGCTTCCCAGCGTGTGCTTCCCACTTCCAGCAGATCTTTGGAGAGTAGGGCGATCTCGTCGAGGCGTCGCTTCAGGACGTCGCGGAATCGATTGAAATCAATCTGACCCAGTTGCTGGCTCTGCAGTGCCAGCGTCGCTGCTGTTAGGGGCGTGCGAAGTTCGTGGGCCACCATTCTCAGAAGGCGTTCTTGAGATTGCAGGCGATCAATCAGCGTTTCATTCTCCTGCCGCAGAACCAATAACTGATCCTCCAGTTGCAGCTCACGCTGGGTACGACTCCCGTCGAGTTCTGTGGGCTTCAGGCTCAGGCCCAGTCCGCTCACGACCTCATCCTGCTGCCATCGAGGTACCCAGCCGCGAAGTTGCTGGAAAATGCTGCTTCCTGCAAAGACCTGCTTTGGCATGGGTTGCAGCTTCACCAGGGCAGGTGTGACAACCAACCGGTGAAGTTCCAGCAGTTCCGGGTGCTCGACAGGATCAGCTAACTGGAGTGTCACGTCAAATCCGCAGTCCTCCTGTTCCAGAAACTGGATCAGCGAACGCAGATCCCCGCTGGAGAGATGGTGACGACCTGCGACCAGGAGCAGAGTCAGCTGCTGACGTGGTGTGGGATCGATCCCGCCCACCAGGTGTTGCTCCAAAAGATGAGCCTTACCTTATGGGTTTTTGCAAAGGTCAGCAGAACCGCTAAGACGATTTTGAACAGACTGTTGTCAGTCAGGACTTCGCATGGCCCTTCTTCCTGTTGAAAGCCGTGGTGCTCCACCCCCGGATGGTGAGTCTCCTGCTTCGCAGCGGGTTTATCTCGACAGCAATCTCAGGCGTTGGTTTGCGCGAAACCTTGGCCTTTGGCGCTCACGACGTCAATACGTTTTTAAAAATGAGGAGGTGTTGTTCCTGGACATGATGATCCGGGTTGAGATCTTTGCGGAATCACGGGTAGGCAAGCCTCACTACCGCATGAGCTGGTGGCCTGAGCACGAAACAGATTTCTTTGATCGCAAACCCCGTTATCAGCGTGAAGGGGTGATGGAAGCAACCCTGATGGGACACCAGTTGCTGCGCAGTCGTGCCTACCTCGAAGAAGTCGAGTCGCGAACGAGGATTCGTCAGGTGGATGAACACGAGGTGGTGTTCGAATCGCATTACCTCGATTGGGATGTCCAGGAATATACACGGCTGATTGATCAAGATCGTTTCCGATCGCGCGCCATCTACAGCTGGCAAAAAGGTGATTTGGAAATCGTGGAACATCACCACGAAACCCGCCTTGAAGATGCTTCGGCTCCGATTGACTCGGATTGAGTTGTTCTGTATTCGGCTTCCTAGCGCAGTCCTAGCCAGACCTGTTGGCTGTGACATTCGTGGTTCTCTGATGACAGATGTCCTCTAACGAATGTCCTCTTGATCTTTGAAGGGCTTGGTTTTTGGGGATCTCGCTGGGGTCTTGAACATGGCTCGACGAAGCCTCACAGACTTGTTGCAGAGGCTTGTCATCTGATCCAAACCAGCCCGGTGGAGTCAATCAGTCACGTGTTACCTGTTCAGCGAGACGTTGGCTTCTGATTAGCTAGGCATCAAAGCTTGATGGGCTTTCAGTGGCTTGATGTGGGTCGCAAGTGACCAATACATCAACCAGGTTTGTTCTGTTCTCGACCTGGGAACACTGAATGGCCCAGGTTTTGAGCAGTTCAGCTGTTGGTCTGGGATTGATCTTGTCGCAACAAGTAGCTAGCCATTTTTAGCTGGTATGAGGCAGCATGGTGCCGCTCCCCTAAGTCTTTCAGTGCGTATCCCCCGTCCCAGTCTTCCGAAGGCGTTCAGAACTGTTTTGCTTCTCGCAGCGCTTCCTCTCAATACTTCCATTGCGTTCGCTCAAGGGGCAGGTGGAGCGACATCCCCGGCGACAGCGATCGAAATCGAGCGAATGGTTTCAATCGCTTCGATCAACATGTGCATTTTGTCGAAAAGCAAGGTTCCATTCTTGACTGCAATGCAGGCAAACATGGTTCCAATGGTGAGCTACATCAAGGAAGTTAACGGTTCCAAGATTTCAGGCGTCAAAAACGGACAGGCTTTGACGCCTGAGGAGGTTGCGAATGGCCTGGCGATGCAATTGTTGCCTGTTGTAGGAGTCCGTTGTGGCAAAGATTTGCCACAGGATTACAAGAAAGAGGTTACAAAAGCAGAGAAGCTGCTGAAGTCTCAGTCTGGAAGCTGACCATTGGTTCACCTGATCTGTTCCGATTTTTTGGGGTTGGGATTAGGTCCTTTGATTGGGTTGGTTGGGAGACATCAATCGACAAGTCAATCCCTTCTTATTCATTTGGAAGTTGAGATTGGCTTGCAGAAAATTGCTTCGCGTGATGATTTCTGGAGGGGTCGTTGCGCCCCAGCATGTTGAATGCATCGCAGATCTGAGCTGGATACATTCGAGCGCACCCGCCATATCCATTGGTCATCATCTCAGGCCTACTTGATTTCAGACCCCGATCCATCAGCTCAGCTCCTGTCGTTGCCAATTCGGCGCTAAAACTCAGATGTCCACTGACTGGTGAGGTTTTCCCTCCCGCCATCTGTTGATCGGGCGAGCCAGGATCAAAGGAGAGTGAGCTGTCCATGGTTTCCACCGCATCCTCTGAGTCGACCACCAGCCTGGCGGGGGTTGCTCCACCCAAGCGCCTGTCTGACTACCGGCCTTTCCCTTTCGCTATTCCGAGGATTGAGCTGAATGTGGTGGTTCATCAGCCTGATTCGGTTTTGGTCACGGCCAATCTCTACCTAGAGCCTGCCGAAACCAGGGCAACTACACCATTAATCTTGCGTGGAGTTGACCTTGAATTGGTTTCAATCGCTCTCGACGGGCAACCGCTGGCGTCCAGTTCTTACCACTTGAATCATGAGCAGCTGGAAATATTTGAACCCCCTACTCAGCCATTCACGTTAACAACTGTTAGTCGTCTTGATCCCCAGGCCAATACTTCTCTGGAAGGCCTTTATGAAAGCGGCGGAATGCTCACAACTCAATGTGAGGCCGAAGGGTTTCGACGTATCACCTTCCATCCAGATCGTCCTGATGTTCTGAGTCGCTATCGGGTTCGGATTGAGGCGGATCGAACACGGTTTCCAGTGCTGCTTTCAAATGGAAATGAAATCAGTGCTTCGGCTCTCTTAGCCGATGACTCCCGGCATGAGGTTGTCTGGGAAGATCCGTTCCCAAAGCCCTCCTATCTTTTCGCTCTCGTGGCTGGTGACCTGCGTGAGATCAGGGACCATTACGTGACGGCTTCCGGGCGCAAGGTGACTCTGCGCCTGCATGTGGAAGCAGGTGATGAGCCGTTCACGGCCCATGCCATGGCGTCGTTGAAGCGTTCGATGGAATGGGATGAGTCCGTTTACGGACTCGAGTACGACCTTGATGAATTCAATACCGTTGCAGTGCGCCACTTCAATATGGGCGCAATGGAGAACAAAAGTTTGAATATTTTTAATTCAAAGCTGGTTCTCGCTGATGCTGAATCTGCAACAGATGGTGAATTAGAGCGGATTGAAAGTGTTGTTGGACACGAGTATTTTCATAACTGGTCTGGTAATCGAATCACCTGTCGCGATTGGTTTCAGTTGTCGCTCAAGGAAGGTCTCACAGTGTTTCGTGATCAATGCTTCACCGCTGATCTTCATTCCGAACCCTTGAAGCGAATTGAAGATGCAGCGATGCTTCGTAACACGCAGTTTCGTGAAGATGCTGGTCCAACAGCCCATCCGGTGAAGCCAGATTCCTACCAAGCAATTGATAATTTCTACACAACCACGATTTATGAAAAAGGGGCAGAACTGATTCGTATGTTGCGGACTCTGCTGGGGCCTGAGCGTTTCATGCGGGGTATGAGCTTATTTTTCAAGCGTCACGACGGAGAAGCCGCCACAACAGAGGATTTTGTTGCGGCGATTGTGGATGGTGCTGGAGCTGATGGTCAGCCTCTTGGCTTTGATGTTGAGCAATTTCGACTTTGGTACCTCCAGGCGGGAACCCCTCATGTGGCTGTGAAATCCCTCTGGGATGGCGCAGCCGGACGCTTGAGCCTGACGCTGCAGCAATCCACGGCCCCCACTCCAGGGCAAGAATGGAAGCAAGCGCTGGTCATCCCTGTTCTCTGGTCTGTGTTGCAACCCAATGGATGTGCCGGAGAGGAACGGCTGTTGGTGCTCGATCAGGAGGCAAAGACCATCGTCCTGGAAGGTTTGCCCCCTGCTGAGCAGCCACCGGTGCTCTCCTTATTTCGTCGTTTTTCAGCTCCTGTGACCTGGGATGCCGGCCAGGCCATCGACGATCTTTTCGCGCTCTTTGCTGGGGATAACGATGCTTTTGCGCGCTGGGATGCCGGCCAACAGCTGTGGAAGCGTTTGATCCTTCCCCGTGCTGCAGGAACGCCTCAGTCAGAACTGGAGTCAAGAATGCTGGATGCCCTTCGCCAGCTGCTTGCTGATAGTGGAGAACAGGACCCTGCCGTATTGGCCACTCTTTTGGCTTTTCCCGGTCCAGCCGAACTGGAGTCGCTGCAGAGCGAAGCCGACCCCCCTGCGCTCGAACGAGCGGCCTGTGAACTGAGAGAGCAGCTTGGATCTCAGCTGGCCCCTTTGCTGAGGTTCAGATTGGATGGCGTTGCGTCCAGCCTGGATCAGGTTTGGCCTGCCGGCCAGGGTGAGCGCCAGCTCACAGGTCTGATCTGGAGTTGGCTTGCTGCTGCTGGTGATTCAATGGCGCGCTCTGATGCCGCTCAGGCTGTGCAAGGCCCCTCGATGACGCTGGCCCGTGCTGGTCTTCGGGCGTTGCAGCCAATCGACTGTATTGAGCGCGATCAGGCTTTGCAGTCGTTCCATGATCGCTGGCAAGAGCGTCCTGTGATTTTTGACACCTGGTTCTCGCTGGAAGCTTCAACACCGCGAGCGGATGCCCTTGAACGGGTTGCTGCCTTGTTGGAACACCCCCGTTATGACCCCATGGCGCCCAATTCCGTGCGTGCCGTTCTGGGTGGGCTAGTGGGCAATCCACGTGTTTTCCATGCTCTTGACGGCAGCGGGTATCAGTTCATGGCTGAGCAGATCATCGCTGTTGATCAGCGCAACGCCATCACAGCGTCGCGGCTTGCCAAGGTGTTCAGTCGTTGGCGCACCTACGGCAGCGAACGTCAGGCCGCCGTGAAGCGGGCATTGTCAACATTGGCTAAAGCGGATCTGTCCACAAACACTCGTGAAGTGGTGACGTTGATGGAAGCCTGAAACGCGATCGACTTGTTTTGTTTGAGCAGCCGGAGTTGAGCCTGGTCAGTTCAATTCAACCTCGTCGTGGTCTGCACCTCTGCCTCTTCAGGCTTGTGAATCAGGCTGCGACAGTCACTTTTCATTCTGAGCGGGTGCCAGACATTGAATCGTTAAGGACCACCGCGTTACGCCCTGTGAAACTCAATTGACTCGCGAATGATGCTCTCTAGCTTGCAGTAACTCGCGAGGGAGGCATGAGCAACGAAGTTCTGGAGGATCTCCTGAAGAAAGATATTCATGAAGACACCTGGGAATGGTGGAAGTCTCATCTCTACCTTTTGAGACAAGATAAAGATTTCTACGAGGCAGAAGCTGTCTTTAAGGAGTTCAGTATGTATAAAAGCAAGTCTTGCGAATTGGATTCTTAGTTCAAAGCAGAATGGGGATTTTTATTATTTAACTTAGTAGAGATGTGATGTCACTCTCAAACGTGAGGATGCTGTGACTTTGACCTTTTTGCCCTGGTAAGAGTGCAATGGCACTGATGGCCTTGGGGAACGCCGCTTGACTTCTGGATACAAACGAGCAGAGATCATCGGTCGACCAAAGGCCTTTGATTCCGGTTCGACGTTCCTCAATCAGCAGTTCGTAAGCCTCGTTAAACCGTTTGGCGCGTTCCTCATCGCCATTGAGAAGCTCTGTGAATGCCACTTCGGGACTTTTCTCCGTTGCGATGCGAAGCCATTCTTTGACCTCGGGGCTGTCGATTGCGGCTGATGTCGGCACCACGTTGCCAATGCTGCCGACGCCGATCACTACGGCTTTGATTTCATCTGCGCGACCATCGAGAACGACGCAAGGACAGGAGAAATCCCAGGCTCTTACAGCGTTGAGCTTGATTGCTGCTTGCACGAATGTCTCCCGGCATTCAGCAACTAAGACGTCCAGACGGGCTCGATTCGATGACATGAGCGTTCTTGGTTTAGTCCGATTCGGAGGGAGTCGTTGTTCAATTCTCTCGAAAGAGCATTCAGCTTGGTGGATCGCTGCACTCAGGAGAGCCAGTTGGAATCGACAGAGAAGGTGAGTACGCCGTGATCTTCTGTCTCATTCCCCTCCGTGATGGCGACGCATGCAATCTCCCCTTTTTCGAAACACTGCTTCGACTTGAGAGCGAATTTAGCTGCTTCGGAATACGACCAAACAGCGATTCCATGCCGATGGCGTTCATCGCAATAGCGATCCCAGAGCCTGGAGAAGTGTTTTGCTTCCGGTCCATGCATGAATTCGTCAAGGGCTTCTTCGGCGCCAACCTGCTTGTAACGCGCCAGAAAAGAGCGCAGCAGTGGATTGTCGATCACGTTGCTTGTGCTGATGGTTCCTGTGAGACCTCGTACTGAAGTTTTCAGAACTCGTTTGGGATGCTCTCTGGCATCAATGACAATCACAGGGCACTGCAAATCCCAGGCGGCTCTGTTACGCAGTTCCCGTGCAGCATCCGACATCTCGTCGCGAAGCTCGCTAATGAGCTTTCTAACAATGAGAGTCGGATCCTTCATTGTTTGAATTTAAGGCTTTCACCCGGCAGGAAAACAGTTCAGGCCAGTTTTCAACGAATCTCACCACCGCAGCAGCCGTCTAGATTGCTTGACCAAGAATGCTGGTCTCCGCTTAGAACATGATCAGACCTCGGTCTGAGCTATTCACCAGATGTTCACCAGAACCCCGCGGATTCCGCACCAGAGTCATGTAGCGGGATTCATCAGAAGGGCTGTGATCTTGAAGGAGTCGAGGGGGCTGCACTCCCATACATTTACTCCTGAAAGCGATGACGACTTCCAATCAATGGTCTAATGCAAACCCATATCCATGGGAAAAGTGGGCTCAGCTACCCCATGAGGAGAGGCAAGCGATGTCGGCAGAGGGGCATAAGCAAGCTTCGTTGAAAGAAGCAGAGGGGAGATACGCCGATCAAGTTGACACAGCGTTTTTGAACGCTTCTGATGTTGATGCTATGGGAAATTTAGATTCAAAACCAATTGGCCGTTTTCCCTATTGGGATGTTGCAGAATCAGTTATAGAAACTAAAGCCGTGGGTCATCAAGGTGGATTGCATCTCACGTCACATCCTCATGATGAAGATGAGGATGACGAGCTGACTGGTCGAGTTGTTCGTGAACTTTATGAAAGGTGGAAAGAAAAGATGGGAGACTCTCCTACACGAATTAAGCCTCGCAAAAAGTTGGAATTAGTTCAAAAGCCTTCTGAAGCTCCTGACCCAGACCTTGAGCTGCGTCAAGTTGATCCTATTACTGGCGAGAATGCTGATTACAAGGTTGTCATCAACATCGGTATCACGATCAAAGTGAAATCTAATTATGGAGATTTATCTGAAAATACTCCCGACACAGATTTCAATTCCAAACCTGAAACACTTACTGCGCTTGAGGCAGACGTATTTGCTCCACTCTTAACTGATCAGCTTGTTACAGACGATCAACTATTCACAGCTGGTATTAATGCAAATGTCGGCAGCTGGGTGATTCCAGAACAGGTGCCTTCCATATGATTGACGAACTATACATCGGTTGGTGATTGCCAAAGTGTTCATAAAAATCCCGCTAAGTGCTGGGTTTTTTATTGGTTCAATCACCCTAAAAGCCCACAAAGCAGCTTTCAATACCTACCACCATCTATCACCAGTGATGTTGATGTCACCATCAATATGTTGGAGGGAATGTGTGAGTATCATCGACTGAAAGAACTGGGGAGAATGTTTCCAAGCTTCTTGCCTCCTCTTTGAGGCTATTAGAGGATTATAGAGATTATCTTGATAACTTAGTGCACAAGCTCTGAGGGACATTTCTAGTCAAGCTTCTCTGCTGCTTCATCCTGTGTCGATGCGTCAATTTCCCTGCATTCATCTACCGCTTTGATCACCTTTGTCTCATTTAGAATTCTGTGCTGGTTATTAACAGAGATTGGTCGTGGGATGTTAAGTGGTACTGCCCTTTGTGCACAATCTGATCGTTTGCCTTGGTTGCTAGCTCCTTCTCTGCGGGCTTGTTCGTGATGAATGAGTTGGTAATGGTTTAGAGGGATTAGCTATTGGTGCATCGTCCATACCAAGCGTCAGGGTTAAATCCGCTGGATGGAAATATAGTTATTGAGAAAAGGCGATCATCTCCGCGAATCTGAATCTCATAATCTTTCTTTATTTTTTTATTGTGGAATTTTGTAGTAAGTGTTTTCCCATAGATTTTAATATCAATAGGCTCCTTTCCAGCAGATAATTTATCAGTATCGATATCAACCTCTGTCAGTGTTGATGCACCCAGATCCAATTTGTATTGAACATGGACTGGATGGTTCATTGGGAATCCTGTTGCAGTGCCAGAGCCTTGCGTTCTCTTGCCTCTGCATTCGAAGTAAAAAATGTTTGATACTTTATGTTCTTCCAGTGCTATCAGAGGCAATGAGGAGAAGCTCACGACAGAAGTAATTAACCCTATGGATAGATGGCGAATCATGAGTCAGCGTCAAGTGTGTACATGATCAAGAGTGAGCATCAGTCTTCTTTGGATGTGATGGGTGATTTGTCGTCCCTTGAGATGCGAGATTTGATTCTCACACTGTAAGTAGGCAATGGCGTTGCAAGGTGGTCGCTACTCACGATGCAGCTGGACGGTTGCATAATCGCTGCTCATCGAACCCTGAAAAATACCTCGTTCATTAATACTAAATTGACGTTTATTGGCTCATGGAACCTAGCCTTTGGAAGGCATCTTGACGAAACTTAGAACCTTCTTTTCCGCTATGTTTGCCCCATAACCCTTCCCAGTAAAAGTAAATTACTCCATAACCTTGCTCATTGCTGAGGCGCTTTTTTTCAGCAAGTACAGGGATTGGTGTAGTTCTTTTTCCGAAACCAGCAAGAACTCCAATCTGAACGGGTAATCCCCACTGACGGGCTTTACGCAATGCAGGTTGATTGAGATCTTTGGCAAATCCCTTGAGTGAATAGGCATAGTTCTGCACAACGAGATCATCAATCAATTCTCCAACTGCCCACAGCTCCCAGTCTTGAAGCCAGTGGTTGTAAGCAAAGCGAAAAGGTCCCGGCGAGAGGCTGATGCGTTGAGGGAGTGCTTCCTTTTCCAATCGTTCTCGTAGTTCCCTCAGCAGGCCTGTCAGTTGACGACGTCTCCAGGTCATCCAATAGCGATTGGTGTGATCCTTGGGCGGAGGTGATCCGGTTTGTGTTTCATACAAAGCAGCGGTGAATGGGTCGTATCCCAGTTCCACCGGCCATGCGAAGTGGTCATCCAGTTGGAGACCATCCATCCGGCAGCGTTTCATCACCTCCACCACCAGGCCGATGAAACGTTCGCGTACCTCGGGATGGGCTGGGTTGAGCCACACCATGTTCTTGCCGTGCATTTTCATGACGGTGTTGCCGTTAGCTCGAGCTAAGACCCACTCAGGCTGTTGACGCACGATCTCAGAATTAGCTGGCTCCATCAGTCCGTACTCAAACCATGGGATGACCTTCATCCCGCGTTGGCGCGCCTGTTCACTCAGGGTGCAAATGGGGTCGAGTTGAAGTCCGGCTTTCTTTAAGGCTGGTTCAACCGGTGCGAAACGACTTCGATGAAAGGTTGTACCGCGACTCCACACGTTGGGATAGATGGCATTGAACCCTGCGGCCTTCAGTTCATCCATTGCCTGGATAAGAGTTTGACGGTCGTAATAGAGACGGCTTGGGCTGTTGGTCAGCCACACTCCCAGCGTGCGCTTGGGTTGAACGGAGGGCAGCTGGGCTGATGCCGGAGCTGCAGCGCAGAAACTCAGCAACCCAGCGACCACCCCTGTGATCTTTCGGCGAAGCTGCTTTCGAGCTCTGGTCACGGGTTCAGCGGAACATCGAGCTGACGGAGCTCTCCTCATGAATACGCCAGATCGCTTCGCCCAGCATGTTGGCGACCGAGAGTACCTGGAGCTGCGGAAACACACGGTCTGAAGGGATTGGAATCGAGTTAGTTACCACTACTTGCTCAAACAGACCGTCAGCAGAGAGACGCTCCGCCGCAGGTGGCGAGAACACGGCATGGGTGGCGCAGGCGATCACACGACGCGCTCCCTTTTCACGCAGAAGGCGAGCACCGGCGCAGATTGTGCCGCCGGTATCGATCATGTCGTCGATGAGGATGGCGGTTTTGTCCTGCACATCGCCAATCACTGTGAGGCTTTCGGCCATGTTGTGACCTGTGCGCCGCTTGTCGATAATCGCCAGTGGCGCATCGTTCATCTGTTTGGCGAAGGCTCTGGCGCGGGCCACTCCCCCTACATCAGGCGACACCACCACCACCTCGCCTAGATCCTGATCAGATAGATAGTCGACAAGAACCGGAGAGCCGTAGATGTGATCGCAGGGAATGTCAAAGTAGCCCTGGATCTGAGCGGAATGGAGATCCATCGCCAGTACACGGTCAACACCGGAGGTCACCAGCAGGTTGGCCGTTAGTTTCGCGGTGATCGACTCGCGGCCTGCTGTTTTGCGGTCAGCCCTGGCATAGCCGTAGTACGGCACGACAGCGGTGACCTGACGGGCGGATGCGCGACGACAGGCATCCACCATGATCAGCAGCTCCATCAGGTGATCGTTGACAGGAGCACAAGTAGGCTGAATGAGGAAGACGTCGCAGCCACGAATGGATTCCTGAATCTGCACGTAGAGCTCCCCGTCAGCGAAGCGTTTGCAGACTCTTGGACCATCCGGTACGCCGAGATAGGCCGCGATTTCACGCGAAAGCGCAGGGTTTGACGTTCCGGTAAAAAGTCGCAGCCGCCGAGTGTCGTGCTGAATCTTTTCCTGTTCGGCGCGGGCTGCAGTCAGGAATCCGGTCACGATGCCCGCGAACGAGAAACTGGTTGTTCGATCGTAGAGGTGCATGGTCCCATTCACCCTGGGCATTTCCTCAACCGGTTCTTTTAACCTGCCTGGATGTTTCAGACCCTTTTGGTTGTCATCGGCGCCGGTGCACTGCCTGAGTTGCAGATGTCCGCAGCCTGTAGCTCCCTCGCCGCCGAGTTTGGAGCTGGCCTCATGGAAGAAGGCTGTGGCCTATCGCCCCACTCACTGCTCAGCGAACTGACTGCTAAAACCAGCGCTTCCAGCCCGTTGACCGTGCTTCGTTTGAGTGGTGACGTTGGGGTGGACGAAAGCGGAGAAGGCAGCTGGATGGAAGCTCTGGCGGCCTGGCGAGTTCCTGTGCTGATGCTGGCTCAACCACGACCTGATGGTCGCTTTAGTGGGATTGTTCCAGCTTCTGTGGCTTTCGCTCGGGAGCTCAACCTCTCCCTGCTGGGGTTAGTCCAACTTGGCGGCGAATGGGATGCGCCTGCACGACGCCATGACGGTCTCCCCTGGTGTGGATGTCTGCAGGGCCCTGATGATGACCCAAGAGGGCTGATCAGTTGTCTGCAGCATCGTCAGGGGGTTTTGGCCAGAGGGGAAGCGGCTGGTTCGGCTTGAGTTCCCGCATCACCTGTTTCCCGATGCGAGGGCTGAGTTCCAGTTGACTGATCACAGGGGGCTGAGCGCTGCTGAGTGCCGCCGCTGTCAGGCTCATGATCTCAAGAGGAGTGAGATCTGTTTCCATCTGGGCGCTCACTTCGCCAATCACTGCGGGCAGTAGGGCGACGGCATTCGGTTGATTCAGCTGCTCGTGGATCCCCTTCAACAGACTCTGCTGTCGGGTGCGCCGTGCTTGATCATTCTTGGGCTGAGGCCTGTAGCGCGCAAGTTGTTCCGCTTGGCTGCCGTTCAGCGTTTGCCGCCCCGCCTGAAGGTTCACGCTGTAGTTCTGGGTCTTGTCCTTGTGCTCATAGGACTGATTGAGGATGACTTCCACCTCACCCAGTCCATCCACAAGGCTGCGAAGTGCCTGTCGCGGCATCACTACAAATCGGTCTGGTTCCCCCTCCCTCAATCCGACTACTTCAGCAATCACATCAGCTGTAAGGGCTACGCCGCCAACCGGATAGGCATCAGCTAACGACTGAAGCGTTTTGCGCCCCGGCAGATTCACCGCGAGTTCTGTCGGAAGCTGCAGCACTTGGACGGGTTCGCTGGAGCTGACCTGGACGAGCATCAGGCTGTCGGCATTGGCTGGTCCGTTGGGCGCGGCATTGTTGTTTGGATCATTGATTCCATCTGCATCAATGCCCACCACCAGCACCATGACCGGACGCTCGGGAAGTGGCGCCAGGCTGGCGGGATCATCCGCCGAAGGCGGTTCAGCTGCCATCGGGTCGGGTTTCGGCCAGATCAAACCAAGCCCTCCAGCGATCAGGCTGGCTCCTGCAAGAGCAGTGGCGATTCTCAGAACTGTTCTAAATGGATGGCTTCCGAACCATCGCGTCAATCGGCTCGGTGAAGGATCACCCGTTGGTCCCTCGTCCTTCATTGCGCCGGATCCTCCAGAACTGAGTCTCAGTCTCGCCTGGTTCTAAGCGAATAATGGAAGGTGTCGACCCAATGGCCATGCTTCTGAACGACGACTTCCGTAATCGTTCGCCAGACAAGGTGCGTGTTGTGGTCTTTGGTGCGACCGGATATATCGGTCGTTTTGTGGTGAAAGAGCTGATCACGCGCGGTTACAACGTCGTGGCTTTCGCCCGTGATCGCAGTGGTGTGGGCGGCCGCCAAGATCAGGAGAGCGTGAAAGCGAATTTCCCTGGCGCGGAGGTTCGCTTCGGTGACGTTACCAATTCCGACTCTCTAGCTCGCCATGCTTTCGATCAGCCAGTGGATGTGGTGATCAGCTGCCTCGCGTCACGTACCGGCGGTCGCAAGGATTCATGGGCCATCGATTATCAGGCCACACTCAACACTTATCGCCAGGGAAAGAAGGCTGGGCTCTCGCATTTCGTTCTTTTGTCAGCGATCTGCGTTCAAAAACCTTTGTTGGAATTTCAGAAAGCGAAGCTTGCGCTTGAGGCGGAGCTTCGCGATGGCAATGATGTGACTTATTCCATCGTTCGCCCGACAGCATTTTTCAAAAGCCTCGGAGCTCAGGTTGAAAGTTGTCGCAAGGGCGCCCCTTACGTGATGTTCGGAGATGGTGAGTTGGCAAGTTGCAAGCCAATCAGTGAGTCTGACTTGGCGTCTTATCTCAGTGACTGCGTGGTTGATCAAGACAAGATCAACCAGATCTTGCCAATTGGAGGCCCTGGAGAGGCGTTAAGTGCTCGACAGCAGGGTGAACTGCTTTTCAAGGCTTTAGGGAAAAAAACCTGGATGATTTCCCTGCCGATTGCGTTGATGGATCTTCCTGTGGGTTGTCTTGAATTTCTATCCGGAAAGTTTCCCTCACTCGAGGACACGGCTGAATTTGGAAGGATCGGCCGCTACTACGCTGGGGAGTCAATGCTTGTCTGGGACGAACAGCGTCAGCAATACGACAGTGCAGCGACGCCCTCCTATGGCAGCGACACTTTGGAGCAGTTTTTTGAACGCGTTGTGCGTGATGGGATGGACGGCCAGGACCTCGGTGATGCCGCTCTGTTCTGACGTCGTGTCGTTGACTTTCAAAGCGAGTCGCGCGTGACAGCTGCTTCTTTGCCGCGCCGTCGTGTCGGTGTTCTTTTGCATCCGACTGCCCTGCCAGGTTCGCCTGTCTGCGGAGGTTTGGGAGCTCCTGCCCGCTTTTGGATCCAGGCCCTTGCGCAGAACGGGATCGGCGTCTGGCAGGTGTTGCCGCTGTCACCGCCGGATGGAACCGGGTCTCCTTATAGCTCTCCATCCAGTTTTGCCATCAATCCCTGGCTCTTGGATGCCAAGGATCTGAGCGATCAGGGATTTCTTCAACCTGGTGATTTAGATGCTCTTCCGGGTGTTGAGGCAGCCGAACCCCTACTGGATTTCCCCCTCGCAGACAGGCGGGCTGCAGCTTTGGCCAGGCAACTGCGCCATCGCTGGGACCAGCTGTCGCACGCTCACCATGCGGCTTTTGATCGATGGCGACGGGATCAATCCCGCTGGCTTCAGGATCACGCAGCCTTCATGGTGCTGCGTGATCAGAACCAGGGACGTCCCTGGTGGGACTGGCCTCAGGAGCTGGCAGTTCACGATCAGACAGCTTTGGGCGAGTGGCGCCAGGCGCATCAGGATCGTCTTCTGGAGCAGGAGCTCCTTCAGTGGCATCTGAGCCGGCAATGGACATGGCTGCGCGAGCTTGCCCGTGAACTCGATGTGGAAATTCTCGGGGATCTTCCCTTTTATGTGGCCCGAGACAGCGCTGATGTCTGGAGCCATCGCGCCTTGTTTTCGATTGCAGCGGATGGAAGGCTGCGAGAACAAAGTGGTGTTCCGCCTGACTATTTCTCCGCGACCGGACAGCTTTGGGGAACGCCGGTGTACAGCTGGCCCCGACATCGCAGCACAGGTTTTCGCTGGTGGAGGGATCGTCTGCGGCGTCAGTGGCAGCTCGCCGATCGCCTGAGGCTTGATCATTTCCGTGCGCTGGCGTCTTACTGGTCAGTTCCCGGAGGGGAGTCCACGGCCATGAACGGATCCTGGCGACGTTCTCCTGGTCGTGAGTTGCTCAGCTGTCTGCGTCGAGATGCAGGAGGCCGTTTACCGCTGGTGGCCGAAGACTTGGGAGTAATTACTCCTGATGTGGAGCAGCTGCGTGATCATTTCCATCTGCCTGGAATGAAGGTGTTGCAGTTCGCTTTTGATGGCAATCCTCGTAACCCTTACCTGCCCTCCAACATCCATGGCACCGGATGGGTGGTCTATCCAGGAACTCACGACAATCCAACAAGTTTGGGCTGGTGGCAAAGGCTGGATGACGACTCCCGTGCTCGTTTGGCCAGTTGTCTTGATTGCCCGGTTGAGGCCCCTGGCTGGCAGCTGCTCGAGCTGGGCATGGCTTCAACGGCGCAGCTGGTGGTTGCACCACTGCAGGACCTGCTGCACCTGGATGACGTCGCCCGCTTCAATACACCCGGGACGGTTGAAGGCAACTGGAGTTGGCGTCTACCGGTGTTTGATGACTCGGTTGCAGGAGCACTTCAGGGTTATGGGTTGCGTGCTGAAGTCTGGTCAAGGCGATAGATCCCGGGTTGATTGTTCTGCGCTTTCTGGGGGAGCCCGTCCCATCGAACATCTCCTGCAGCGGGTGCCGGTTGAACGCTGAGCTGAAGGGGTGGCAGCAGCTGAAGGGTGAGCGTGCCGGTTGCTCCTTTGAGAGAACTGCGATCGCCTCCCTCACTGCTGAGCGTCAAGGTGCTCGGTTGCTTGAGGGTGACTTCAAGCACGCCCGGCAGCGGTTGGTTGTCAATCAGCTTTGCAACGGAGTCAGCCGTCTTTTGCGATCTGAGCTCTGCGAGCGGCCGTAGGCCTTGCAGTAGTGCATCGGAGTCCTGTTGAAGATTCAGTGGAACAGGAGTGAATGCCTTGGTGTTATCGATCGCCAGTTGTCGTTGCTGTTGATTTAGCGCGAGCAAGGACACGCTGATGACAACGATGTAAACGAGGCTTCCCTGCCAGGTGGTGAAGATGTCAATGCTTCCAAGCGTGAAGCGTGTCCGCCGCTGATCTTGGGGCAATCTTTGTTGAAAACAGTCTTCAGGCAGCGCTCCGCTCAGGCTGTTGGGCTCGAGCTGGAGGTATTGCTCCAAACGGTGCAGCATTGCTACCAGGTAAGCCGGTTCCGGTAAGCGGTCTGACCAGCCCCGCTCCAGTGCTTCCAACACCGGCGTGGTGATGCGCACCTCTCGCGATAAATCTCTCAGGCTCAGCCCGCGTTGTTCACGGTGCTGTCTCAGACGTTGGCCAGCCTCGATCAGCGGGGCCTCTTTGGCCGCTTGATCCGTTGGATTGGCTTCACTCTGGCGCCTTCGACGCCAGCGCCATGGGAGGGAACGTTTGAACAAAGCCATGGCCGGTTTACGCCTCACCTGCCTGAGAGCTGATCAGGCTTCGCCATTCTTGCCTGGATAGCTCGCGCCAGCATCCTTCTTCCGTTGATCCAAGAGCCAGTCCAGCGATTGCAATCCGCTGCAGGTCGAGTACCGAATGACCGAGCAGCGAGGCAATCCTGCGGATCTGCCGGTTACGTCCTTCTCGCAGAATTACCTCAAGGGTGCTGTGTCCACGCTTGCTGTGGAGCAGTTTCACGCTGGCAGGGAGGGTTCGAGAGCCATCCAGTTGCATGCCTTGTCGCCATCGTTCCAGCTTCGAGTGATCCGGTGTTCCGGTCACCGTCACCCTGTAGGTCTTGCTGTGGGCATAGCGGGGGTGTGTGAGCTTGAAGGTGAGCTCTCCCTGGTTGCTGAGCAACAAAGCTCCACGGCTGTCGGCATCCAAACGTCCGACTGGATGCAGCCCTTTCCGGAGCTCGGCGGGGATTAGGTCCAGCACGGTTTCGCGACCTTGAGGGTCATGGCAGCTGCTGATCACGCCGGCAGGTTTGTTGAGCAGCAGTACTCGCTCCGCATTCACCATGGCCAAAGGCGTCCCATCCACGCAGATCAGATCTGTTTCCGGATCAGCCTGATCTCCGAGTGCTGCGATCGTTCCGTTGACGTGAATTCGACCCTGGCGCAGCAGTTCCTCTGCCTGGCGGCGGGAGCAGTGCCCCGCGGCGGACATCAGTTTCTGAAGTCGCTGGCGCATTCAAATCGATTGTGACTTAGTGGTCACCGCGCGGTAGCAACAGTTCAATCGATGTGCCTCCGTCAGGGTGATTACGGGCCTGAATTCGGCCTCCATGGTTCACGGCGATCTGTTGGACGATGGCCAGTCCGAGGCCGCTGCCACTTTGGTGGGAGCGGGCCCGAGATGGGTCGCCGCGGTAAAAGCGCTGGAACATGTTGCTGAGATCACTTTCACTCAGCCCCTGGCCATGGTCTCGGACGCAGACCAGCCACCATCCACCACTGGGGAGGATCTTCACGTCAACGGCGCTTCCCTGAGGCGAAAAGCGCAAGGCGTTATCGAGCAAGTTGAGGACGGCTCGATGCAATCGGCGTTGATCCCCCAGAAGTGGTCCTGGCTCTTGGGTGTTGATGCAGAGCCTCACCTCGCGCTGATCAGCAAGTGGACGGATGCTGTTCCAGGCGTCTTCCACCAGCTCTTCAAGATTGACCGGTGTGTAGCCTCCCTGCTCGTGGGGAAGGATGTTCTCCAGCCTGGAGAGCTCCAGCAAATCCTCCACCAACAATTGCAGACGTCTGAGTTCCTTCTGCAGGCGCTCCACAAGAATGGCGTCATCGGCTGAGACTGCTGTTTCCAGTCGATCGCTCACGAGCATTAGGGCCGTGAGAGGGGTTTTCAGTTCATGGGCGACATCGCTCACCCAGCGTTCCTGTTGCTCCTGCTGTGCTTCCAGAGATTGTCTGTTCTGGAGGAGCACCAGCAACCACTCGTCCGAACCGGGCAGAACGATGGCTTCGAGAGGCACTCCTTGCTGTTCCCATTCACAGCGTTGCGGCCGTTGTTGATACCGCACGCTGACAATCGCCTCTTCGAGCTGAGGCACGTTGAGAACCTCGTCGAGGGCCTGCCCGCGCACGAGCCGATTGCTGGAGAACTGCAGCAATCGTTCCGCTCTTGAGTTGATGAAACCGATGGTGACATCCGGTGTGAGAACGAGCCATCCTTGGGTGGCTGCATCGATCCAGGCCAGCAGTTGCGCTGTACTCAGCGAGTGACCGGACAACACCGGCGAGATCTGTGCTGAGTGCCGTCGCGAACCGGCGTTCAGATTGAAGCGGCTGCGCAAAGCCCAACCGCTCACCACACCGACCGTGATGCCAAGGATGAGCGAAGCAGCTGAACTCACATCAATCAGCCGAATCGATATCCGAATCCACGCACCGTTCGGATGTGGTTAGGAGAGGAGGGAGTGGTCTCGATTTTTTCTCTCAACCATCGGATATGCACGTCGACGGTTTTGGTGTCCCCGACGAAGTCGATGCCCCAGATTTGTTCGAGCAGTTGATCGCGGCTCCAGACACGCTTCGGGTTGCGCATCAGTAGTTCCAGAATCTTGTACTCCTTGGGGGCAAGGCTGAGATCCTCTCCGTTCCGCGTCACCCGGCATTCCTTGCAGTAAAGACAGAGGTTGGCGTGTTCAATGACGTCATCCGTGTCTGTGGATTCGGGGCTGATTCGCTGGGAGCGGCGCAGCAGGGCCCGGCATCGGGCCACCAACTCCCTGAGCCCGAATGGTTTGACCAGATAATCATCAGCACCCACCTCGAGGCCGAGGACTCGATCGGTTTCGCTGTCCCTGGCGCTGATGACAAGGATCGGAGTGCTGTTGTTGAGCTTCCTGAGCTCGCGGCAGAGATCCAGTCCTCCCAGTCCTGGAAGCATCAAATCAAGCACTAGCGCATCAACGCTGTTTGCCTCCGGTCCGGTGAGCATGGCCAAGGCTTCGCTTCCATTCCCGCAGGCACTGACATCAAAGCCCTCGGCTTTAAGCGCTTCCTTGACGGTCTCTCTGATGGAGTTGTCGTCCTCAACAACCAGAAGGTGAGCATCACTGACGTTGTTGGATGCGGCGGAGGTGCTTGCGGTGGCGAAGGTCACCTGGGTCGGTTGAATTGGCCCCATTTTGGCCATGGATCTTCTCTGGTCTGCTAGCGGGGAACATCTGTAAACGATGGTAAATTAAGAAACGGATAGGTTTCGTAATTAGTCGATGGCGCCCTTGTCCCTGCTACCCGATGCGGACCTGGTGCGTTCTTACTTGCGCGACATCGGCCGCGTGCCGCTGCTGAGCCACC
>NZ_UCNJ01000011.1 GCF_900473965.1 Synechococcus sp. UW179A
CACTGCCATCGGCGTCGGTATCACCACCGGAGGCATCATTCAGGTCAGTGATTTCGGTGCCAGGAGTGATGTTTTCATCTTTGGCAACAGTGACATCAGCAATATCGGGATCACTTGGTTGTGTAATCGTTATCGATAAAGATTGCCAAACATCAACGCTATTAATATTCCTCTTTAGGTCGAAATCATTGAGTGTTTTTGGGCTATGTGTGGCATGAACATTGACTTCGTAGATGCCATCTCCATTGGCATCTGTTTTGTTGCCGTAGGTCGGAGCGGTTGTGAACTCCAATAAACCGGTTGATCGGTTGATTGTGAACTTGTCTGCGTCGTCACCGCCTCTGATGAACCAATAGGTTTGCTTGCTCCTGTTTATGGGAGCAACGTTAGGCCCAAAGTACTCGGAGGAGGCATTAGTATAAGTATAAACTTGCTTCGTATTTTCTAGCAGATTGAGTGCAGTAGAATAATCCCCTGCTCTGCCGGAAGGTCCTTGTATCAGGACTGGAACTTTTTGTAAGGCATATGAATTATCAGCTAATTTTTTGTTGAGATCCTCAGGGTCTGAGCCATTGAGGGTGTCGAACTGAATGACAAGAAAGTTTGTATTTTTGCTATCAAAAAAGCTAGTTGACTGTGCGTTGTATAGAGCAAGATAGGAAATGTGATTATTTCCTGTGCCTGTTGTGAACGTCCCTTGAACATTGGGATTGATTTTTGATTGAAATGTATCTCTTGAGTAAGATCCTTGGATAAAGTAATTATCGCCAATAGTGAGGCTGGCAAGAGAATCGCCTGCCGACAGGACATTGTATGAATTATTCGGTAAATAGAGTTTGTGTTTTCGATGGTTGAATTTGTAGATAACATCAACCCCGCTGTTGAATTCAATGGTTGATCCGAGTGAAAGTGTTGGACTGGTCTCTAAGCCGCCCGCATTCGTCCAGATATGAGAATCGCCATCATTTTGAAAAATGTGGGCATATGGGTTGAGGCCATGCGGTCCTTTGCCGGAAACCGTCCCACCGGAAAGGGAATCAGCTCCAGGTCCACCATGGAGACGGTCCTGCCCAGCCCCTGCCGATAAAACGTCATTTCCAATTCCGCCAGTCAGCAGATCGTTTCCGTTGTTGCCTCTGATCCAATCGCTACCCTTGTTGCGGGAGTTTTCCTTTGCTTCGTTATCGCCATCTCCTCGAAGGATGTCTGCTTTATTGCCTCCGATAAAGATGTCATTGCCATCACCGCCAAACATATGGTTTGACTTATTATCTCGGCTATTGGTTGATTTATCGACAAGGTAATCATTGCCATCTTCACCAAACAATTGATCCTTGTGTGACCCACCGATCAGTTTGTCGTTGCCTTTTCCGGCGTAAATCCAGTCTTCACCCCAGCCAGCATTGATGCTGTCATTGCCGGTGGTTCCAACGATTTTCGTTGCCTTCTTGGTATCGTCAATATAAACTTTTCCGGCCCTCACCCATCTTGTTCTTGTCCCATTCCAGGCTGAGAATTCAACTTCTTGGTGTTTACCGTCCTGGATGATCATTCCATGGTCATCGTCGCTTTGTATTTCATCCCTGACTAAATCATCAATTGGTTGGTCTTGATCGCTTCGCGCAAGCAATTCAGCGAAATATTCCCCTTCGTCGCCTTTTGTGTCTTTGCTGTTGAGAATCTGGTCGAGGTGGTGACCAAGCTCTTCATTCAGCACTCTGGTGCTATCTTTAAATGACGCCGTTTTGAGCCAGTCTTGGTTCAGAAAAATCTTGCCATTTGACGAAGAATACGCGCCGCTACGGCCGTACATCTTTTGGCTTGGAAGTAGAACAATCTCAGGAAGTAATGAGTAGTTTTTTCCCGTTAGCTGGGCGTTGATTTCTTGAAGATTTGTGGGTATTTCTAGTAGGTCTAAAGCTATTTTGCTTGAGGAAATTAGATCGCCATTTTTTGCTGCTCTGTGCAGGCTGCTTTGCCATGCGTTTTCATGTTCAGAAAGGGTGTGGCCTATTCCGCTGTCAACATCAATGGGGTGGGTTGTCTGCTCTGAGATCTGCTGGGGGGAATTCTGGGTAGCTCTTGGTGGAGTGGCTTCTGCGGGGTTGAGCTGAATTCCGGTCGGTTGGTAAGGATGCGCGCGGTCTTCGTTAATGGTGTTTTCTGTTTTGCTTCTCCCAGTCGCAACTTCTGGCCTCTCGCCTGATGACGCATCGCTTGGATTTCTCATTGCACCTTCCCCCTGTTAAGGCGCAGCAAGCTCCTGATGATCACGACGTAACCAGCTGCAGCTATGGGCATCCCCGATCGTCTCAGCAATCACTCACCTAATTCTTAGCTATTTCCAAGCATTGCCAACGTCTGTATGGGCCTGATAGTGCGAGAAATTCATGTGCAGATTTGTTCAGCTCGCCTCGTCGTTGCTGGGATCGCTCTGCCCGCTGGCCCACGACTGGTGATCCCTGTGGGGGCGATTGATCTCAACTTTGTAGGTTTCAGCCCCAGATCTCGCCCTGGATTAGGCAGTTGGTGGGTGCTGGTTTGCTGTGTTGTTCACACCTTTAGGCAGGCATTCGATACTGGTTTGGTGGAGGTTTTTCCGTTTGCCAATGGTCATGCTTTGTCTGTTTTGAGTTTCTCAGAAGCAAACAAAGTATTGGTGAGCTGATCGGGTATTTCGGCTTACCAGCCTGCCTAGTCTCTTTGACCCCTATCGTTGAGTTGCTGCTACAGGCAGCATCGCCGTTCTGGCTCAACTGCCCAGCGGATTGATGCTTTTCAAGCGCTCCATGCTTCTGTTGCGTCTCCCGGCGCGCAAAATCGTTGAAGTGAAGCAGGCTTATGGCTGTTCCATCTTTTAATAATTAATTTGGATTTTATGCGAATTAAATTACAGAAATTTGAACAGTTAGATCATTGTAGTCCCAGTCACTACTTCCACTGTGCTGATTGTCTTCGAAGCCGAAGTGATTCATGCCTAAAATCTTGAGATTGTTTGGCGTGTTGTTAGCGGAAGCATTGTTAGCTGTATAGATCAATCCACTCCCGGTAATCATGACAGGGGCGTAAAGGCCGTATTCGCTGGATTTGATGGTCCATTCCAGACTGGTTGTTTCGTTTCCAGTGAGGTCAATTTGTTCTTCGTTGGGATTGATGAGTGATTGTCGAACCATATTCTGGAAGGCATCACTTCCATCGGCCTTGATCCCGTTGACACTCAAGACGTCGCTGTCGTCATCAAATCGTACGAAGGCGAGTCGGCTTTGTGATTCGGAATCGCTATTTACTTCGACTCTAAGAGTCACCATGTCTTGGTGTAGAGCTTGCAGGTTAAGAATCCCTGTTTGTAGAGAGTTTTGCGACCGAGCTATCAGGTAGTTGTCAAGATTTTCCGGCGTCAGATGGCCGCTGATGGAGATTTCTAGTTTGTTGGACTCTCGGTCTGAAGATCCGGACTCCTCATTCACCACTAACGACCAACTTCCATCCTTGTTACTCTCTTGAAGTTTGATCGCAGGAGAGGTTTGGTTCGTATTGTCGTTGCTTGAGTTTCGGAATCGCAGTTCTTCTCCAACCTGCAAGTAGATCTCATTACGACCGAGATTTTGATTGTCAATGGTTGCTCCGATTTCACCAATTCGGTTTCGTTTATTGCTGATCAAAAGGAGGCTATCTTGCCATTCTTTGTCAGCACTTTCAGTGTTAAGTCTGACCCAGAGACCAAGGCCCTCCGGTCCTTCAACGGTGAGGCCTAGCCCATCTGCTGTGGTCGTCAGTCTGGGTGGACTTTGCAGCTCAGCTGCCCCGATTGGGTCTTCGATGATGAATGGGTCGGGGTTGATGTCTCCGGGGGCGTTGTCTTGAAGGAACAAGGTTGCCCCATCTGGTCTGCCATCGCCGTCTCGATCCATGAGGATTCCTCCGAGGCCTGTGATCGGGTCAAAACCAAAGAAGCGCAATTGCCCAGATGCATCCGGTTTGACCAGCGCGTTCCATAGGGATTCATCGTTGTCGAAGCGATAATCGACGCGGTGAATCGTATTTGAAAATTGTTGGTTAGCGGCATCTCTGTAGGCTGCGCTTTCGGATTTGGGAACCCCCCCCCTCGGCGATCACTTCAGGCACGAGTCGGAAGCTCGCTTGATCGGTTGTATTAAGGACTGAGTTTGTGCTTCCTTGGGTTTTAGTGTTGTCTTTACTTCGAATAATCTTATTGAGAGCGTTAATGCTCTCTCCCTTCATGCGTTCTGCTTCTTTTTTGATTCCCTGGAAGCGAAGTGCGATGCGTGAGATTAATAACCCACCAACTTGTGTTGCTTGGTCAAGCAGCGTGTTTTTGATCAACTGGAGGCTTGATCTCCCATTCTTAGAGGATGGGAAGGAGGCGACATCTCTTTGTTTGAAGTCTGGAATTCCGTCTTCATTGTGGTCCCAGGGTTGTTGACTCAAAGGATCGGTTTCGCGCTCAATTATATCTTCGACACCGTCATTATCTGAATCGATTCCTCCTTTTGAAGCGCTTGTTTTGTCTGACTCTATAGATTTTGATCGTTCAACTGTGGCAATGGTGTTAATTGAAAACACGAGAGTGTTGTCTGTCTCTGATCCGTCGCGATTGAAGTTGCCCGATGAATTGCAGAATTTGTTCGACTCAACGCAGATAATTCCATCCTCTGTGCTATCGATGGCTGGTGTGAATCTGGCGCTGTAATTGGTTCCTGAGCCCGTAAAGTTTGAAATAGAGCCGCCCGAATAATTGAGATCAGATTCGGTGAAATCACTCGATGGACTTGAGAGAGTAAAGATGACTTTCGCCGTCTGTCCCCGCTTCAGTGATGTCACCGCCGATGACAGTGCAATGGAAGGTGTGCGAGTTTCTGCTTCCTTGTTGAGATTGCTGATGCCCTCTGATCCGTAGCTTGTTGCGATATCACTTTCGCTGCCAATGAGTTCACTGATGGAGCTGGCATCGATGATGCCCGTTGTATGTCCATCTAATGTGTTAAGAATTGACGCTGCAAGGGAGGTGTCGATGAGAGTAACTGTTTCATCGCCGAGATTGCTGATGCCCGAGGAGGCATAGGCTGCGTTCAGATCTGTTGCTGTGCCAGTGAGTGTATTGATGGTTCCGGCATCGATGGTGCCGGATGTGTTGCCATCGAGTGCGTTGAGTATGGAAGCGGCGAGCGATGTATCAGTGAGGGTGATTATTTCACTGCCCAGATCGCTGATGCCTGAGGAGACATAGAGGCTGATGAGGTCTGTAGCAGTTCCTGTAAGTTTGTTGATATTGGTGGCATTGATGGCGACTGTGGTTTTGTCACCAAGACTGTTTAAAGCAGAAGTTAAAACGGACGTATCGGCAATGGTGATGGAATAAGCATTGCCAGTTTCATTGAGCCCCGCGAGTGTCGCCATATCGCCATCTGAGATGGTTGCCGTGACCACACCGGTTGTGGCAGCTGCGAGGGTGTTGGCTTCCGAGGTGGTTGCTGTTCCTGAACTGACGTTGAGATTTTCATCGCCGAGATTGCTGATGCTGCTTGATGCGTAGCTGGTGTTGATTTCAGCGGCAGCA